>JACUTQ010000037.1 GCA_014859725.1 Methanosarcinales archaeon
GGCTATCTTCAAGGTAGTCTTCTTCTAATTTTGGGGATGCAGAAAACTCATTATCCATAACTTCATCCCAACAAAACATATATTCGTTCGTTTTGGTGATCTGTGCATTTTCAACCCAATCATATTCAAAAGATTTCAAATGCTCTATGAGGTTATCGCTCTCATTTCCAGGCACATTGTCCCACATAAATACCGGACTAAGATTTTGGTTATAATTATTCAGGCTATATACGCTTGTAAAAGATACCAGTTTAATTTCGGGTATGGATTGTTGGTTGGATGGTAATGTCGGGTCTGTAATCGCTTGATTTTCTCTTTCACATCCACTAAAAATTAGTGTAACTAAAATCAATATCAATATCAATATCAATATCCTGTTTACAGTTATCACGTAATTCACTCCCTATTTGATATTTATCTGCTGTCCTGTTATATGTCAATTTTTAAATTTCTTTATACCTAATGCGAATGAAGTGCTAATACCAATTGTGAGTATGCCCAGTATCGCCATACCCAGATAATAATTAGAAAAAACATATGGTCTGAGCACAAAGGAATATGAAGTCCCAATAATAATAATAATTAGATTGGCAAGCACAAATCCTACAAAAGAGTAGATGAAACTATACCCCAGATTCTTGCATATCCTGTATACCAATAAATAGGATGTTATAAAAATTGCAGGTAATATAATTATCCATTCCCAATGAATATTGGTCATATTATTATCCTCTCTTTGTTCTTTCGATTGCTTTTCTGAAAGACTGTTATGTAAACCCAGATATGTAAACTTTTCGATGAATACGAAGGTTTAAATGTTGGTGATTGGATATATGATTAGAAGTATTTAAACCAAAAAAGATGAAGTAAAATTTGGGAGGAAACATCAGATGAACCGTGAAGAGTTCTTAAATAAAAATCTACTGCGCGAATTTATTTATTTCGTAATTATTGTGATCATTTTATCAGTTTCAATTAGTCTAGCTGCACCAGCCCTGGATTCTTTGTTAGGAATTGATTTCTTCCTTGAATATCAAACATCTGGAGAATGGCATATTATCAGGTCAAATAATGTGAATGCTCTGATCATAAGCATTTTTATCACAATAATCATATGGATTATCAGAATGTTTGCATTAAAGTCTGTCCGCGCCTGAAATTTCAATGCAAAAAACACAGTATTTCATAAATAAGATTAATTTGAGCATCATTGAGATGCCCCGGACAAAGCACAGCGACGTCCGGGGTCGTTGACTATGAAAAAACAGCTTTATTAATCGCATCTAATGTAGCATCTACCTCTATCGGACTTTCGCACATCTGCAATACTTCTTCAGGATCTTTCAGCAAATGACCTGTAGTAATACACACAACAGTCTCATCTGATTTAATTATTCCCATATCAACCAGTTTTTTAAGACCCGCTATCGAGGAAGCACTGGCTGGTTCCACTCCTATTCCTTCAAGTCTGGCCAGGTCCTTTTGTGCAGTTATAATTTCTTCATCAGACACTGACTCAGCTAAACCACCAGACCTGTACATTGCGTCAAGAGCCTTGACAGCATTCACAGGATCCCCTATCCTGATGGCGGTTGCAATAGTCTCGGGACTTGAAACAGGTATTATATCCTTCTGTCCTTCTTTGAATGCATTCACGATCGGACATGAACCTTCTGCCTGAATTCCTATCATCTGGGGTATCCTGTCGGTGAGGCCCAGTTCATTGAATTCCCTGAAACCTTTATAGATTGCCGAGATATTACCTGCATTACCTACCGGCAGCACCAGTTTATCAGGCACTTCCCATCCCAGCTGGTCGACTACTTCAAAAGCAATGGTCTTCTGTCCTTCCAGCCGGTATGGATTCACAGAATTTAGCAGATAGAATCCTTCATGATCGCACAGTTCCCTCACTAGTTTTAACGCATCATCAAAATTGCCTCTAATACTCAATACCTTAGCACCGTGCATTATAGCCTGGGCCACCTTACCCATTGCCACTTTACCAGCAGGCAGCATTACAACAACTGGCAAATTAGCCTTGGCACCATAGATGGCCAGTGAAGCTGAAGTATTACCTGTAGATGCACATGCTAATGTCTTCATCCCCAGCTCCATGGCTTTGGATACTCCTACGGTCATACCCCTGTCCTTAAAACTGCCTGTTGGATTCAAGCCTTCATGCTTTACATATAAGTTATCAATCCCGATCTTCTGGGCCAGGCGATCGCACCGGTACAAAGCCGTGCCGCCTTCATTAATGGAAACGGGGTCCCGTTCGACAGGAAGCAGTGCTTTATATTTCCATACCGACAGCGGGACACCTTCAAAATCTTTCCTGCTAATTGAGAGTTCAGACCAGTCATACACGATCTCTAATAAACTATTGCATTTTGGACAGGTATAGACGATCTCCTGGGGTTGGTATTCTGCTCCACATTGAATACATCTTTGTATATACATTTGAGTTCTCCGGTATGGGTATGACTAAGTAGTCAATATATTTGAAATATTTGGTTCCTCAATGGACTGGTAGAACTTAACTTTATTCTACCTGCTTCCTTCCGAGCCTGAAGGCTGATATATTTACTTCTACGGTCTTGGGAGGTACAATCTTGCTTATACTTTCCTCGAGACTCCTGAGATCCAGGGGCAGATAATTGGATAGAGCACCGATCATCACAACATTCGAGGTGAGGGGATGGCCTGCTTCAATAGCAAGGGATTCGGCATCAATGGCTACGAGCTGTTTGCACCTGCTCCTGAGTTGGGTAAATATGGTTTCCACTTCAGGATATTTTGAACTGCCAGATAATACAGAGATTGGCAGTACAGGATTCGTATTTATTACTACCACACCTTCAGGCGATAGAAATTCTATAGCTCTCAAAGCTTCCACTGGTTCCAGACCCAGTATCGCATCTGCTCTTCCTTCTGGTATCAGCGACCCATATTTGCAGTCCAGTCTTACATGGTTAATTACTGACCCACCCCGCTGTGCCATCCCGTGTGTCTCTGAGGACTGAACAGATAATCCCTGGTTCACGGCGGCTTTGCCAATAATATCCGAAGCCGTAATAGCCCCCTGTCCCCCCACACCTACTATAATCAGGTCAAATTCTTTCAATTTGAAACCTCCTTTATGGCCTCAAACGGACATACCTGGGCACAGACACCACACCCTACACAAAACGAATTGATGTGTGATTTCCCTTTTTCCCCCTTTTCTTCACTTTCTTTGAACTCGATAGCAGGACAGCCGATCTTAATGCAGGTCTTGCAGCCTGTACATTCATTTGTATCAACCACAAACTGTCCCAATCTTTGCCCTCTGCGGCGGGCTGTGATGATACATTCCTGTTTTGAAATGACCACTGAGACACCTTTATGCTCCTTAGCTTGTTTGAATATCTCAATAGTCTTTGTTATGTCAAATGGATCAGTCGTTGTAACAAATTCTACACCGCATGCCCTTGCTATTTCTTCCAGGGACACTTCATATGTATTATCACCCAGTACATTCAGCCCTGTGCTTGGATTTGGCTGGTGTCCGGTCATGGCTGTGATCCGGTTATCCAGGATAGTAACAGTAATATCTGCATCATTATATACTGCATTTAATAGCCCGGGGATACCTGTATGTAAAAAAGTAGAGTCTCCAATAGAGCAGCAGATAGGTTTTGTCTCTCCTGCATGGTAAATCCCTGTTGCCGTGGTGATACTGGCACCCATGCACAGACACGTGTCCATGGTTTCCAATTGAACGCCCAGTGTATAGCAACCGATATCGCCTGGAAATACAGCGTCCTTACCAAAGGCCTTTTTCATAGCAATATATGTGGCCCTGTGAGGACAGCCAGGACACATAACAGGTGGTCGGTTCGGCAGTTCCATTGAGGTCTTTTCCGGGATATATGGACTATGATCCAGACCAGCTATTTTTGCAATTGCTGCTTCCACAATTGTCAGGTTCAGTTCTCCATTTCTGGGTATAATATCCTTTCCATGAATCTCAATATCACTCCCGGAAATTGACCTTACTGTTTCTTCCACAATTGGTTCCATTTCTTCGATAATTAGCACTTGTTTAACAGAATCCAACATTTTTTTTATTAAACCCACAGGTGGGGGATATGTTGTGATCTTTAAGAATGAGCATTTGATACCCAGCTTTCCAATAGATTCTTTTGTATAAGCGAAAGCCACACCTGAAGCTATGATACCCAGTTCGGCACCTTCAATAATATCTAATTTGTTCCAGGCAGACAATTCAAGAGCTTTGGCGATCTCATTTTGCTTCTCAATTAATATTCTATGACGTACCCGTGCACGCGAGGGCAGCATCAACCATTGTTCAGGCCTTTTTTCGAAATGGATCTCATGTGGTGCAAATATGGGTTCTCTGAGATGAATATCAGATTTTCCATGACATATCCTGGTGGTGGGTCTTAGTATTACAGGGGTTTCGAACTTTTCTGAAAATTCGAATGCGAATGACACCATATCGTATGCCTCCTGGGGTGTGGCCGGATCCAGGCACGGGATAAGTGCAAATTGAGCATAACGCCTGTTGTCCTGCTCGTTCTGGGACGAATGACATCCAGGGTCATCAGCCGAGATTATGATCAGACCGCCTTTCACCCCTGTATATGCCAGTGTCATTAAAGGATCAGAGGCCACATTTAATCCCACATGTTTCATAGTGGCAACACTACGTCCACCTGACCAGGAAGCTCCGATGGCAACTTCCAGTGCTACTTTTTCATTGACCGACCACTCAATATGACATTCGGGTTTCATAAGACCTAAGTATTCGATTATCTCAGAGGATGGTGTGCCTGGATAACCGGCCACAACATCGACTGCATTATCAATAATTGCCTGTGCCATGGCATGATTGCCCAGTAAATAGCGAATATGATTTTGTTCCACTTTATTCCCCTTCCTTTTCCTTAAACTCACTTAGTCTCTGAGAGATATTTTCCAGGCTTATACCAATACCTGGCAGACCATCAGGCAGCCAGAAATTATAATCATAATACAGGTTGATCAGGTCGCTGTATTCATTTTCGGCTTTTTCAATCACTACATATCCATCTTCCACATCTTCAAACAATGATTCTAATTTAGACACTTTACGGGACATTGTCTCAACAATATCAGAAGCGACCATGTCCCAGTCAAAGGATCGGCAGCCATCAAATTCAAAAATCTCCATGATCTCGCTGAATTCCGGGGGTATATTTCCAAATGAGGCGGGTCCGGCAATGTAATGTTTTTCCCCGCCAGGAGCATCACAAACAGCTGTACTGAAAATGGATTCAAGCCAGTGAGCACCTAATGCTGACTTGATAAGCTGCCTTATCTCATCCAGGTCCGGTATTTCTTCATCCCGCATATATGCAAGTTCCTGGGCTATCTCAAAAATTTCATCTTCAGATAGTACAACCATGACCTCAACGATGCCAGAGAGTTCTTCCAATGTCAGCATAAATGAAGATAAGAAGCTAACATAAAATAGATTTCCCTTCTGATTGAAGCCGATTGTTAAGTTTTTATAATTTTTAATAATCTATTTAAACCTTGGATACATCAAATGTTATAGCAATGGGAACCCATAAAAAGGAAGGGACGAAAAAACAGATGTCTAAAAAAAAATGTTTGACATGTCTGATATGCTATCCAGAACTTAAAGAATAGGTGAAAGAGAATGGGTAAAGTAGTTTTAATTGACTTTTCTGCAGAGTGGTGCGGACCTTGTAAGATGCAAGATCCGATCATAGAGAAGTTAGAGGGAAAATTCAAAGATACTGTGGAGTTCAGGAAGATCGATGTGGATTCCAATATCGATCTGTCAAGCAAATACGGGATTCATGCAGTACCCACCATTGTAATTGAAAAGGATGGGGAGATCTATAAAAAATATGTGGGTGTTACCAGACCAAATGTTCTGGAAAAAGACCTGAACGAAGCTTTGAAATAATATTTATTTGGGGTGTATACTTATTTTTCTCGACCTGGGAGTTATACCAGTTAGGTTAACAACGACCAGGGGAACTGCAAGACCACATATGGCCTTCTCCTTCGACGACCACGTTTTTGCATTCGATACCAGCCGGACATTCAAGAATGATCCCATACAGCCAGAGGCCTATTTTATAACACATGCCCATTCAGACCACCATGGAAAATCCGCAATGGTGTCCCCAATGGCTATTTGTTCTGAAGAGACCGCCCGGGCTTTAGAGATTCGTTTTGCCAGGGAATATAAGGGCAGGACATTTGCAATCGGGGAGAGTATTAACGTAAACGATGTGGAAATTAAAACATACCCCACACACCATACCATCGGTTCATGTGCTTTTTTCTGGGAAAATAGCAATGGGACCCGGGTCCTTGTAACCGGGGATGTGAAAGATGCTTCACACATGCCCGATTGCGATTGTTTGGTAACTGAAGCAAATTACGGAGATCCTTCAGATCCAGCATGCTATTTTGAAGACGATATCGCCGGATTGGACCAGATACTGGAGGACAATGTGGCATTGGGAGCATACGCCTTCGGCAAGGCGCAGCGGGCAGTGAGCCTTATCCGTAGTGCAGGCTGGCATAAGGAGATCTCAATGGACAGCATGGGTTACAAACTTACAAAAGGTCTTATGAACGACTGCGGCTCCCTTACTGAGATACTGGAGTATAATGGAGGACACCAGGGTATCACTATTGTGCCGCCATGGGATCTGGGGAAACTTCCTGGCAGCATGAAAAAATACGTACTTACAGGCAGGAATGATTATTATTATCCTCCCATCCATATCAGCGACCACATGGATGTGAAAGGATTGGTAGATATGGTGATGAGACTGGAACCCGAAGCTACCCTGATCTATCATCCTGACGGCCACAGGCCCAGGCGGCTGGCTGAACATCTCAATAAGGTGGGATTGCCAGCTGCGGCGCTGAGCGATGTTTTAATATAACCGCCATGTCTTGAAAATTGTTTGTTGTTTTAATTTGGTATTTGTTTGGTTCATATACAATTCTCGCCTGAATTATCTCTATTAGTTTCAGAGTGCTTGGTAAACCATCATATAATATGCAAAAAATATTAAAAATGGATGGATAAAAATGTTGATAGAGATTTTACTTGGTACGATAATATTACTTTTAATAATACTGATTTTTCTGGTTATAAAAAAATGGAAAATTGAGCCAACAGATATAGAATCTGCCGTATCCAATACCTGGATAAAGCTGGGTCTGGATGAAAAGGTTGGTACATTGGCCACTTATGCATCTGATATAAGAAATGATTACAGATCCCTCGAGACTATGCTCAGGGTACCAACTGAAAGGGGGACCCTGGGAGAAATTGCTCTTGAGACCATCCTTACTGATCAACTTCCCCCAGATATGTTCGGGATCAGGAAAAAGATCCTTGATGGCAAGATCCCTGATGCTAATATCCGATCAACTGTAGGGATTATCTGTATAGATTCAAAGTTTCCTCTGGATAACTACAGAAAAACAATAGAAGCGAACGATCCTGATGAGCAGGAAGCCTTTAAAAGACAGTTTATTAGAGATGTCAAGGGCCATTTAGACAAAATTGCCACGGATTATGTCAGGCCCGAAAAAGGAACTGCTGATTTTGCCTTTGCCTATATCCATTCTGAAGGTGTCTATTGGTTCCTGGTGAATGAAGCTTTTGAAATGCTGCGGGATTATACCAAAAAAGGAGTACAGGTAGTCTCACCATTGACAATATCCCACAAGATAGAATTGATAAAGGCAGGGGTCCATGCAAAAAAACTTTCCGATGATGCGCAGAAAGTGCATCATGAGATCATTACCCTGTCCAGGGATTTTAAGGATATTGATGAAAAATGGCGAGTGTTTTTCCAAACTCATTTAAGGAATTTAGCAAATAAAGCAGATGAAATAGATTCTGCATATAAGAGAATTTCAGAGGATTTTGATAAGATCAACAGGTTGTCAGATGAATGAAGCAATTAATTATAAGTATGTTATTCGAAGCCATTAAGTGAATTGATTCCTTAGTAGAGCTTGAAATTGTAACAAGGATTTAGATGTGAAATAATATGACTAAGAAAGCAGCAGTAATCAAAGGCGACGGTGTTGGACCTGAACTGGTGGATGCTATGATAGCAGTAACCCGGGCCGCAGGTACAAATGTGGAGTTCATAGCCTGCGAAGCAGGGGCTACCTGGTGGGAAGCAAAGGGTGGCGACTCACTGATCCCACCTGAAACGTGGAAGCTACTTGAAAATACCGATGCATGTTTTAAAGGACCTACCACCACTCCGGGAGGGGCAGGTTCTCCCAAAAGCGTGGCTGTATCTATCAGACAGAAGTTTAACCTGTATGCTAATGTGCGGCCAATAAAAACATTTCCTAATACGGCAAAACCTCTCGGTGATGTGGATTTTGTATGCGCACGAGAGGGTACCGAAGGATTATACATAGGTAAAGAAGTGCAGCTCACCGACGATGTATATATTGCAATACGCAAGATCACCCGCAGCCAGAGCAGCCGAATTGCCAGGTATGCATTTGAAGAAGCAGCACGCAGGGGATGGAAAACCGTGGTGCCTATCCACAAGAGCAATATCCTGAAACTAACTTGCGGTACCTTTTTGGAAGAAGTGGAAAAGGCAAGACAGGACTATCCTGATATTGAAGTATGGGAATATCATATTGATAATATTGCCCAGCAGTTGATCAAGAACCCGCAGATTTTTGATCACACGATTCTTTTATCCACAAACCTTTTCATGGATGTTATCAGCGAGGAATGCAGCGCTCTTGTAGGAAGTATCGGGTTGATCTATTCTGCTAACATCGGTGATAATTATGCCATGTTCGAACCGGCCCATGGTTCAGCACCAAAATATGCCGGACAGGATAAGGTCAATCCGGTAGCTACCATTTTAGCAGGGGCCTGGATGCTGGATTACCTGGGCGAAAAAGAGCAGTCAAAAGCTATTTTTGATGCTACTGAAGCTGTGATATCAGAAGGACAAAATGTAACTTATGATATGGGTGGCAGTGCAAAGCTCAGCCAGATGACTGAAGCGATCATCGCCAAATTATAACTTTTTTTCAAAAAAAGAGGCCGGCGTTATTTCGCCGGTTTATTTTATTTTTTAAAAAAAATCAATCTTTTTGGGCCCGTTCATGAGTTTCTGATTCAACCATTGGTTCGAACATAAAGTATTTTTCAACATAACCTCTGATTTCTTCATCAGAAATGCATGATATCCTTAATTCTTTATCATACAGCCTCTGGATATCGGATTGGATAGCTTTGAGCCTTGGGTCTTTTTTCAGGACCTTGGTCCTGACTTTCATCAATTCATTAAGGGTCTCTTGCACTTTATGTCTCAGTACTTCCAGACCTGAGGAATCACCTATCAATAACTGACGCTTACCGCCTACAACCTCTGGTAAATAAGCTTCGTACGTGAAAGGGTTCTTAATCACACCTGCTGTATGGATGCCGCTTTCGTGGGCAAAAATATTCTTGCCTACAACCGCCTTATTTCTGGGAACCCTGATACCCAGCTCGGTTTCCATGAATTTGCCGAATTCTGTTGCCGCTTCCAGGTTATATTTTTCAAACCCTTCGACCCTCTGTATCAGGAATAATACTATTTTTTCCAGCTCGGTGTTCCCTGCACGCTCACCTATTCCCAGGAAAGTCAGACTTGACCAGTTGGCACCATACCAGTAGCCAGCCAGTGAATTGGCCATACCCAGGCCAAAATCATCATGAACGTGCGTTTCGACATTCTTTACACCCATCTCTTCCTTCAAATATCTGACCATTTCAGGAATTCCATAGGGTTCATCCACACCATCGAAAGGCACTCCCATGCCCAGGGTATCGCATAAGCGGATAGTACAGTCGGGGTCGATCTCAATGAGCTTCCTGCAAAGAGGGTATACAAAGCCATAATTGTCGGCCCGTGTCATATCTTCGATATGTGCACGTGTGCGCAGCCCGTGGTCTACTGCATACTGGAGTGCATCAAGATATTTCTCCTCTGCTGCTTCCCTGTTTGGAAGCCCCATCTTGTCAATAATATGAGAATCAGATACTGACATAAGGATGCCTGTTTCCTCGATCCCGTCCATCTCAAGAATAATATCAATATCTGCGGGATTGGCCCTGGCCCAACCCGTAACTTCAGGGAATTCATATCCCCTATTTAGCATAGCTTTAGCTGCTTCCTTATCTCGCTTGTTGAATAGAAAAGCTTCGAGTTTCTCAATTCCAATTTTATGGAGATATTCATAAATCTGCAGTTTCTGGCTTCTGGACATTACAACACCAGGCATCTGAGAGCCGTCACGTATGGTGCTGTCACTAATAAAAACTTCCTGTCCTAATGGTAATTTGATCTTCGGCAGATCATCATAGTCCCTGTACACTTTCATAGGGCTCTTAATTGATGTTTATGATTAAAACACTTTTTATAATGGATCAATGGCCGAAACAGAATCGGTTATTATTGCAGCTCAAGATTAAAATCAAATCTTGTGAACCATCATAATAATCAACCTGAATATTATTGGCATTACCGAAGTGTTTTTTCTATATGGTTCATCTACGTTTATATATTTAAAAAGCATACTTGGATACCATGATGGGCAACACCTTCGGAAAAGCATTCTCAATCACAACCTGGGGCGAAAGCCATGGACCTGCAGTTGGTGTGGTGATTGATGGCTGCCCCTCGGGACTGAAGCTGACTGAAGCTGATATCCAGCATGATCTTGACCGCCGCCGGCCCGGCCAGAGCGAGGTGTCCACCCCGCGCACAGAAGAGGATAAAATAGAGATCTTATCTGGTGTGTTCCAGGGTAAGACTACCGGCACGCCCATTGCGATGCTGGTCAGGAACAGGGATAGTGATTCCAGTAAATATGATATTATCAAAGATACACCCCGCCCGGGTCATGCTGATTTTACCTATCAGATGAAATACGGTATCCGGGATTACAGAGGAGGCGGCCGTTCTTCTGCCAGGGAGACCGTGGCCAGGGTAGCAGCAGGAGCAGTAGCAAAAAAAATCCTGGCCCAAAATGGTATTGAGATATTCGCACATGTAATTGAACTGGGCGGTATCAAGGCATCACCTGTTTTAGTTGAAGATATTAAGAAAAATGTAGAATCCAATCCTATACGCTGTGCAGACCCGGATGCCGCCAAAGCAATGCTTGATAGGGTAAAACAGGCCAAGGCAGACAACGACAGCATAGGTGGCGTCGTTGAGATTATTGCCCTGAATGTCCCAACAGGTCTTGGGGAGCCGGTATTTGATAAGCTGGACGCAAACCTTGCCGGGGCTTTAATGGGGATTGGTGCAGTAAAGGCTGTAGAGATCGGAGCAGGTTTACAATCCGCTCGAATGACTGGCAGTCAGATGAATGACCCCTTAGGGATAGAAAAGGGAAAAGTGGTATGCTTATCCAACAATGCGGGAGGCATTCTCGGAGGAATATCCAGTGGTTGGCCCATTGTATGCCGCATAGCTGTCAAACCCACTCCATCCATTGCACAATCTCAGAGGACCGTGAACCTGGCAAACCTGACTGAAACTGAGATCACCATAGAGGGTCGGCACGACCCAACTATTCCACCACGGATCGTTCCGGTCGCCGAAGCTATGGTAGCTTTGGTGCTGGTCGATCATTTGATCAGATTATCTCAATCTTAATATATATGATCAATAAGCTGCTAATACTTCTTGAGTCTGAGCCTGTTGATCTAATTGTTCCTTCCGTACTTCAAATTCAGGGAACATTTCGATATTTTGTATCAATTCATCATAAATGTCGTGCTTGGAACTAACAATAACCACGTGTGCAGGTGGATGTATCTTAGACAACTTCCCAATAGCCACACTGGGGCTTGTATTCAAAAGAACAACAGCTGCTGCACTACATTTGTTTTTTAATGGACATTTTAAAACACTTGTAAGAATGTCATCTGCATAATCAGGCGTTATGATTTTTGGTTGTTCTGCAAATACCATTCGTCCGTATCTTCTTAAATCAAGAAGGGTAGTATGAACTTTTGAATTACTATCTGCACGTACTACTGCAATTGACTTCATTTTTTCACTCCAGACCAATTATGGCAAATAAAATATGAACAATGCACTATAAATATATTGCCATAACTTGATTAGTAATAAAATTCATGAATTAATAACTCCAATGGAAACAGTAAAAATCGAAAGTGCGATTGAAGAAATTGAATCCGAAAAAGAATCTACTTTCTCTTTTCCTGTTGGTTTTAGCTATAATGAAGTTAATATTTTTGGTAAACATGATGGAGTTTGTTTTCAAAATGGAATTCCACATTTTCTTTTTGAAATAAAATCAACAAATGGTAATATAAACATTGTCTATCCAAGTGAAAAAATTCAAGCGTATTTATATGCTTTAGCACTTGAATATATGGGATTCAATACATCTCAACTACAAATTATTATTATTAAAGCCAAACAGAATATGAGTGTCGAAGATTTAAAAGGTTGTATTGAACCAATTATCTTTTATTTAAAAGAAGGAACTATAAATGAATTCAATATAGTCTTTCCTAGAGTGAAAATATATCAATTCGATTTTTCAACGCACTTTCCGCAGGTAAATCTCAAAAGTGAATCTTTTAGTTAAACATTTAATCATGTCGGTTAATTGCGGTTTTCAAAATGTGCGTGAAAATGGTTTAAAATTATGTATGTCAATTTTCTACTGAAGTTTGCAAATTGTATACTAAAACAGGATCTCTCCAACATTGAATGGGTGAATATTGTCATCTCACCATGTGCATATATATGTACAGTATAAATATATTATGCGATACATATTCAAAACCGGCATCAGGAAAAATGTTGAAAATTTGCATATACCTGCGGAAAGTGCGTTTCAAAAAAAAGTAAAAAAGAAATTGTAGACAAACTTGAGTATATTATAAAATTTTGGACTAAGGAAAGAGTACCAAATTATTCAGATTATATTGGTAGATGCAGAATGTGTAGATATAAAGGTGAATGTTCTACTAATCCAGAATTATAGTACAATTTAAATTACTCTTTTAAATGTTAAAATAACATCTAATGTGAATCATGCACAGTTCATCCTTCACTAACAGTACAGGGTCTTCCTATACTTAAATAAAACGATTTATTGCTTTGAATCCTGCTTAAATTTAGATACACCCGGAAACAAACTCTAATAGAGGTTGGAGTATCTATCTGGGACATCATGCGCCCCGATTAGTCTGAGGGGACAAATCCACAAACAAAGTATGTTCAGTGATTGCTCAGGGCGCATTCCCGGAAAATATGGGAGTGGATTTAAGTTTTTCGAAATTGTCTTACACCAAAAACTTAATCAAATCTTCACTCAACCGAGTCTCTAAACCCAACTTAGATATTATCTCTTCCTTTGATGTGCCTTCCTTCTTTAACTCTTCAATTCTGTCAAATATACGTGGTTTAATCTCATAGTATTCATTGATGTCCTTTCTATGACCCCACACATCGCCTTCCAGAAGTTCAATGCCCTGCATTTTGAGGAACATCAAAGTAGATTTGGATATCGTCTTTAAATATGAATTTGGTATATGGAGAGCTTTCAGCTTTGGACATGTTTTCACAAGCATAAAAATATCCTTATTCGACGGCCTGAATGCGAAATGAACTATCTCTTCATATTCAATTGTCTCAATTTCTTCTTTTGAACTTACAATTCTTATTTTCATAATTCTACCCCGATAATGTTTTTGAAGATCTTGAATATTTTATAGAGATATATAAATTTTTCTAAAACATTGTCAAAAGTTGCGACGGCACACCCAACCGCAGCAGAACCGCAGGGTATAGTTATTAAGATTATATACAGGGATTCATAATACTTTCGAATTATTTCTCTTATGCCTCAATTTTACGTTTCGGCTCCAGCTGATGAAAGAAGAGGAGTTTTTACATGATATTTGAATCCCATTTAAATAAACAGGCATGAATCGGCTGTAGTGAGTGAACGGAGCGAAGCAGAGAGAACGAACGAAAGACGATTGATGCACTAAACTAAAGGGGACGGGCCGAAGCATGAGGCCGGTTCCCGGGTCTCTAAACTCAACTTCGAGAGACCAAAAAACATCCGCAATCATCCGATTCCACTCTAAAACCTAAATAAGCTAAAGCTAAACCACCTAAAAACCGCTAACAATAGACTCACCCAAAACTGCCGAATTTTAATTATTTCATACTGTAGGTGTAAGGTTGCAGCTTCAAATCATACCTCAGCATCTTGATTTTTAAGATTCTGAAGATTTTCAACAATTCATCATTCATCTTGATCGGACGATCAACATAAAGTCACTTATTCCAGTAGTTGTAACTATGTAATTGATTTTATTGCTTATAATGCTTCTTTTAGTTTATTAACCTTACCCCTACAATACTTAAAAAACATAGGTTAAGGCAATATGGGGAAAAGCGCGCTAGATGTTGGTTTTGCTTGTATGAAAAAATTGTAGAATTTAATGGATCAGGAATAAATTGAATGGAAATCAGTAGCTTGAGGTGGATTTTAGATTAAAAAATAATTCCCAAACTTGAGCTCTAAACACTAATCTTCACTTCCCGACATTACGGGTGAGGCGAGACACATCAGCGGCTCACCTCATCCGGCAACTACTTACTGCAATTCACATGGAGTGGAGTAAGAAGATATGAGTGAATAATACAGCAAGCCTGAGAGTGGGGATATCATAGTGTGTGGCTGCCGGGGGGTGATGTCTTTACTATGCTAAGGTGGTTGTGGTCAGATGGTTGAAAAAAACACCCTGGAGTCCCAGGAACAATGGACGTAGATATACGCAGATTGAAGGTTGCCGTTAAGTATTTCACCGCGAAGGGCGCAAAGACAATGTTACTTTGACTTTGTTTTCTTTGCAGTGCAATATTACCTAAATTGTATATTTTAACAGCCATTGCATCACCCCCACCAGACACCACTTCCCGACCCACGCTCTGCGTATGAGCACCCACACCCGGTCCTTAGCACCAGAGATGGGAGGTCGGTCGGGGGCAGGAAGGGCAGCGCAGGTGAGTGGAGAAGGCCGGGCGGCGGGAAAGTGGAATAAGGAGTGGTGTCTGGACAGCATTTTATTATTAACCGCAGATGAACACAGATGAACGCAGATAACGGGTATTGTGGATTTTAATTTTGATTATACGGTATAAATTTAAGTATAATCTATTTTGGTTGCAATATATGCCTTTATCTTCGGTTCGAAACTCGCACAAATCTACAAGGCTGGCTGCCACTCTGCCGCCCTGTAGGGCCGCGGTGGCAGGTAAAGTGCAGACGCTAGGGCGGATGAAGAATGTGAAAAAGGGGGCGGGGGGCTTGCCCAATTTAATAAACCTTATAAATATATTTTTGATGGCTCCGGCACTTACCGACATAACATCTAATTTCACATCCCCCAAAATCACCGATTCAATCGAAATGCGCCTCCCAACTCCCTCACCACAAGGGCAGGCGGAGCAGATCTGGAGAGGCACCTGGCAGAGTGAAGGCGAAAAGGGGCAGCAGGAATCACATTCAGAATCGACACCCCCGCCGCACACCACTTCCCGACCCACGCTCTGCTCATGTACACCCACACCCGGTCCGCAGTGCCATAAATGGGCGGTCGGTCGAGTGCAGGAAGGGCAGCGCAGGTGAGTGGAGAATGGGGGGCTGATATAGGTGCATTGACAGTTTCAATCCCCTAAAACGGGTCTGTGCTTTTCCTACCCCGACGCTATTGATGCCGAAAATTTAAAAGCAATTTTCTAGAACTTATTTCCAATTTACTGATCAGTTATTACTTATTTCAATATATAGAGGTTTCGAAAAAAAAATGTTTGGCGATACCCTCCAAGTTAACAGCCTGAAATCCCATGCTTCTACCTCCAAAAACAGGTCAATCGTGTCGACGCATACTGGCGATAACCTCCTAGGTTTTTCCCCCTTCCCGAGGGTATCGCCAAAATCTCAAAAACATGAATGAAAGGCTCTTTTGAAGGCAAACAAATAGAAATGATCACCAAAATCAACAATTCCATATCTATGTCTGATATCGATCCGCCAGTGCCATCATTACTATGGCTTCAAAGAAGGGGATATCAATAAATTAGTGGAAGTCACAGATTAATTTGCATAACTATATTAACTATTAGTAAAATTTGTTAAAATAAAATTCGACTAGCTTAATGAAAATAAATAAGGGACCTGAAGTTTTGGGATAAAATATAAATCCAAATAAATCGGACTATTATAGGGATTTCTGAATGATGCTCAAGTATATAAAGGGCACCTCATATTTATTTT
>JACUTQ010000038.1 GCA_014859725.1 Methanosarcinales archaeon
AATGCAGAACTGCTGGCACCAGGCACTCACGCAGGCAGGCTTGCCATCTGGACAGAGTCTGCAATACATACCTTAGGCGAGGTGGTATAAATGTCAATGATCAGGCACCCCTTCGTCACAGAAAAGGCGACCTATGTCATCGAGGAGAACAACACGCTGCAATTCATAGTGGATATCAATGCAACCAAGACTCAGATTAAGAGGGAAATCGAGAAACTGTATAATATCCCGATATTCAGCGTAAATACCATGATTACCATGAAAGGCAAGAAAAAGGCCATTGTGACCTTTGAAGGCGATAATACCGCCAGTGAACTGGCATCTAAACTTGGAATATTCTAGGGAAGGTGAAACAATATGGGAAAAAGAATCACATCACAAAATCGCGGTAAAGGCTCACCAACCTATAGAGCACCATCCCACAAATTTAAAGCTGAACTCAAACACATTAAAGTGGATATGGATGAGACTGTATATGGAGAGGTCATTGAGATAGTCCATGATCCTGCAAGAGCTACACCAATTGCACGAATAAAGCTGGATAATAATGAAGAACGTTTCATTCTAATACCTGAAGGCATTTCAGTGGGGCAGAACATAGCATGCGGAATTTCTGCAGAGATCAAGCCGGGAAATACACTGCCATTAAAAGAGATCCCTGAAGGTGTATTGTTATGCAATATTGAAAATACTCCAGGGGACGGCGGACAATTTGCCAGGGCAAGCGGGGTTTACGCAGTACTTGTAGCTCATGATGCTAACAAGACAGTAGTACAGCTCCCAAGTGGAGATATGAAATGGTTAAGCCCAAAATGCAAGGCCACAATCGGTGTGGTAGCTGGAGCAGGCAGGACAGACAAACCCTTTGTCAAGGCTGGAAAGAAATATCATAAACTCAAAACACGAGCTGCAAAGTATCCCAGGGTGCGAGGGGTTGCAATGAACGCTGTAGACCATCCGTTCGGAGGCGGCGGCTGGCAGCATCCGGGAAGACCCAAGACTGTAGGTAGAAATGCTCCGCCGGGTCGAAAGGTAGGTTCTATCGCGGCAAGAAGAACAGGAGTGAAAAGATAATGGCTAAAAAAATAACATCAAAATTACCAAAGCGAAAAGGCGAGTTTACCTACCGGGGAAAGACTCTTGAAGAGCTCAAAAAGCTGAGCCTGGAAGAGTTTACCGAACTTGTGCCTGCCAGACAACGCAGGACCATGAAGCGCGGCCTTGGTGATAAACATAAAAAAATATTACAGAATATCAAAAATGGTGACACCACCATAAAAACCCATGTTAGGGACATGATAATAATGCCTGAAATGGTGGGTCTTAATCTGGAGATACACAATGGTAAGCAGTTTGAGAAGGTCGAAGTGATTCCTGAGATGCTTGGACATTACTTTGGAGAATACTCACTGACAAGAAGGCGAGTTGCACACGGCTCGGCCGGTGTAGGGGCTACCAAGTCCAGTAAGTTCGTGCCACTCAAGTAATGGAGGAAAAGTAGATGTCAAGAATTCAATATTCAAAACAGACAGACCCTGAAACCTCATGCAAGGCTATGGGTCATGAACTCCATATCTCCCCAAGACAATCCAGGGAAATCTGCAGGGTTTTAAAAGGTATGAAGGTAGACCAGGCAGAAAATTACCTGAAAAATGTGGTAGCATTGAAACAGGCAGTTCCTTTCAAGCGGCATAATGATAGTATGGGACACCGCAAAGGCCCAATGGCAGCAGGCAGGTATCCCCAGAAAGCTGCAAAAGAATTCATTAAGATATTGGAAAATGCCAAAGCCAATGGCGAGTATAAAGGACTGGATACCGAGCGGTTGAAGATAATCCAGATAGCTCGCCAGAAGGGCCGGGTCATTAAGGGATTTATGCCCAGAGCAAGAGGTAGTTCTTCACCAAAGAATACAGAGACAGTCAATATAGAAATGATCCTTGAGGAGGTGCAGTAAACATGGGCGTCGAGAGAAAATTCGTTAAGGAAGGACTAAACAAGGCAATGATCAACGAATACTTTACCAAGCAGCTTGAGCGTGCAGGATATGGCGGAATGATCATGAACCGCACACCAATGGGCACCCAGATTACATTACAGGCTGAAAAACCAGGTATGGTTATTGGAAAGGGCGGCAAGGTCATACATAAACTAACCCGGGATATGGCTTATATATATAATGTGGATAATCCTCAGATCGATGTGCAGGAAGTTAAAGTACCTGAACTAAATGCCCAGATGATGGCTAATCGTCTTGCAAGCTCGCTTGAGAGAGGCTGGTATTTCAGAAAGGCAGGTCATAATATGTTGCGCAGGATCATGGATTGTGGAGCATTAGGCTGCGAGATCATTATTTCAGGAAAGCTGACAGGACCCAGATCAAGAGTCTCCAAGATGGTGGACGGTTACATTAAACACGCAGGTCAGCCAGCAATAGAACTTGTGGATAAAGGGTTTGCCACAGCAGTCAAGAAGCTGGGAACCCTCGGATGCAGTGTACGCATTGTACCCCCTGGTACCGAACTCCCGGGCAAGTTCCATATGCTCATGGAAGAAGCTCCCGAAGCATCTGAAGTTGAAGCACCTAAGAAAGGCATCAAGCATGTGCTGGAAAAAGCTCCTGAGAAAAAGCCTGCTATGAAGAATATCAGACAGGTTGGTAGTGCCTGGGAACACAGGCATGATGATCTGGACTGGCATCCAATGTCCACACCTCATCCAGCGGCTGTAAAACCTGCTGAAGAAGACACTCCATCAGAATCAAGTTCTGAACCAAATGCCGTTTCGATTGAAGAAGCCCGTATCCACAATGGTGAAGAAGAACACAAGCATGAAGGTTATGATTACTGGCACCCAGCCTCAAGAGTTCACAAACTCAAAGGAGAGGAATAGATATGGCCATCCTGCGAGTAGACGAGATCAGGAACATGAGCAATGAGGAAAGGCTGGATGAACTGGAAACGCTCGGTAATGAGCTTATCAGGGAGCGTGCCATAGCATCGGCCGGAGGTGCCCCTGAAAACCCGGGCCGCATCGGAGAGATACGCCGAACCATAGCCAGGATAAAGACTATCCAGAAGGAGCTCGGTGATTAAGGAGGATAATAATGCAGATATCACCACAAAACCTCATGCATCACGAATTGATAGGTCTCGAGGTAGAGGTGGTAGACAGCACCAATAATACTCAAATAGGAATTAAAGGAAAAGTGATAGACGAAACAAAAAATACTCTGAAGATCGAAGTGGACAGCGGTCAGGTAAAGATCCTGCCTAAAATCCACACACACTTCATATTCACAATACCCGCCCCATCAGGTAGACGTTACCTGCCTGATCAACATATGCGGGTCAAAGTCGATGGATCGTTATTGCACTCACAACCCGAAAATCGTATCCAGACTAAGTTCAAAAAAAGCATTAGAAGACGAATAAATCGATAATAAATATTATAAAATAATGAGGAAATTAAGATGACGCGAGATATTGGGTTGGACGTTAAGGCACCTGAAACAGAGTGTAATGACATTAATTGTCCGTTCCATGGCACTCTGTCGGTCAGAGGACAGGTTTTCACTGGTTCTGTGGTCAGCAGCAAAATGGAACAGACAGTAGTTGTCAAGCGCACCTCCGAGAAATTAATCACAAAATACGAGCGATACGAGAAGCGGCAGTCAAAAATGCGTGTTCATAACCCGCCTTGTATTAATGCTGTTGAAGGAGACATTGTCAAGGTTGCCGAATGCAGGCCACTTAGCAAGACCAAGACCTTTGTAGTGATCGAGGTGGCAAAATGATAGGGATAAAAGCTAACATACCCCGCTCTTTAAATGCTGGTGCCAAGCTGGATTGTGTAGACAATACCGGTGCCAGGCAGGTGGAGATCATATCTGTGAAGCAGTACAGAGGTGTCAAGAACAGGATGCCTAAGGCAGGGATCGGCGATATGTGCGTGGTAAGTGTGAAAAAAGGCACGCCAGAGATGAGAAAGCAGATTCTAAAAGCAGTTGTAGTGCGGCAGAAAAAAGAATTCAAGCGCCCTGATGGTCTGAGAGTTTCATTTGAGGATAATGCTGTAGTGATCACTGATGATTCCGGCGTTCCTAAAGGTACTGAGATCAAAGGCCCGGTGGCAAGAGAAGCAGCAGAGCGGTTCAGCAAGATAGCTTCAGCGGCTTCAATTATTGTTTGAGGTGTGTAGCGATGAAGATTAAATCCAAACAACCAAGAAAACAGAGAAAAGCACGCTACAATGCATCGCTGCATCAGCGCCAGAAATTGATGAGTGCCCCACTGAGTCCTGAGTTGAAAGACAAATATAACAAGCGAAACTTACCAGTAAAAGTGGATGATACTGTAATGGTAATGCGTGGCGATCATACGGGCACTGAGGGTAAAGTCGAACTTGTGGATCTGAAACACGGCATCATAGTAGTCGAGGGTGTAAGTGTCCCAAAAGCAGATGGAACTGAAGTTCCAAGACCCATATACCCATCCAATGTAATGATCACAAAATTAGAACTCAAAGACAAGATACGAGAGAATACACTATCAAGAGGAGGCGAACAAGAGTGAGCAGACATCAAAAAAGAGTAGCAGCTCCAAAAAGTTGGCCCATTTCAAAGAAGACTAATATATGGGTGACCAAACCCAATCCAGGTCCACATTCCCATGATAATTCGATCCCGCTGGGAGTGCTTATCAGGGACATATTGAAACTGACCGATAATCTGAGGGAGGCAAAGCGGGTCCTGAACGAAGGCAATGTGCTGGTTGACGGCATAGTCAGAAAGGACCATAAGTTCCCTGTAGGGATATTTGACGTGGTGCAGTTCCCAAAGCTCCGGATAAGTTACCGGGTTCTCCTTAATCCCAGGGGTCGGCTGATGGTCAATGAACTGGATGTTGCAGATCCCAAGAAACCCTGCAAAATCCTTAATAAATCAGTAATAAAAGGCGGCAGGTTCCAGCTTAACCTCCATGATGGTACTAATATCTTGGCTAGTAATGAGTACAAGTCAAACGACATTGTTATTCTTGATATACCTGGCAAGACCATCCACAAACATATCAAATATGAACCAGGGAACCTGGCTGTGGTCACTGGCGGCACCCATTCCGGGGAACTGGCCAATATCAAAGAGATCAAAAAGGTACGCAGCAGCAGGCACAATATGGTAGTACTGACCAAAGAAGACGGTACCGATTTCGAGACCATTGAGGATTACGTGTTCGTTGTGGGCACTGATAAACCAGAGATCAACCTGGGAGGTGCTGTCCATGAGTAAAGATAATGTTATGAGGACGCCGAAAATCGATAAGGTCACGGTCCATATTGGCGTGGGCGAGAGCGGTGAGAGGCTCAATAATGCAGAAGATATCCTGCAAACCATAGCCCAGCAGAAGAGTGTAAGAACAAAAGCTAAACGTACTCTGCAGACCTTTAGCATTAAGAAAGGCGAACCTATCGGGTGCAAAGTGACCCTGCGGGGTGAACTGGCAGAGAATTTCCTACGCACCAGCCTTGGCATTGTGGAGAACCAGTTGAAGGCATCCCAGTTCGACCGGACCGGGAATTTCAATTTCGGAATTGAGGAACATACTGATTTTCCGGGAATGAAATATGATCCCAATATAGGTATCTTTGGCATGGACGTGACAGTATCCCTGATCAGACCAGGTTACAGGATCAGCAGGCGGAAGATCATACAAAGCAAGATCCCAACCCGTCATAAATTGACCCCGGACGATGCAATGACCTTTATTAAAGAATCATATGGTGCGGAGGTAGTGGCATGAACGAAGAAACCACTGAAATCGAGAAGAAGTTCGGTCGAGGTGCCAATCAGTGCCGCAGATGCGGTCGCCAACAGGGACTGGTAAGGAAATATGGAATCTATCTATGTCGGCAATGTTTTAGAGAGATTGCACCGGACATGGGATTCTCAAAATATTCGTGAGGTAAAGGAAAATGGTATTATTAGATCCCCTGGCAGATGCACTCTCCACAATAAAGAATGCAGAGAGTACAGGCAAACCCGACTGTGTTATCCATCCCGCTTCAAAACTGATCAGCAATGTACTGAAGATCATGCAGGATTTGGGCTATATCGGGAACTTTGAGTTCATAGACGACGGGAAGTCGGGCATGATAAAAGTAGAATTGAAAGGCAAGATCAACAAATGCGGTGTTATTAAACCCAGATCATCAGTTGGCTACAAGGACTTTGAGAAATTTGAAAAGAGGTATCTTCCGGCCCGGAATTTCGGTGCACTGATACTTACTACACCCAAAGGTGTTTCCTCTCATTATGATGCCAGAAGCATGAACACGGGCGGACAACTGCTGGCTTACGTGTACTGAGGTGTGAAAAATGGTAAAAGAATTGAAAAAGACCCTGGAAATTCCTGATGGTGTGAATGTGGTCATGGACGGGAACAATGTTTCAGTGACCGGTCCCAATGGTGCCACTGTCAGAGAACTGTGGTATCCCGGGATCATCATAACCCAGGAGGGAACCCAGGTCATTGTTGATTCGCCCAATCCCCGGAAAAAACAGCAGGCTATGATGGGTACCCTGTCATCACATATCAATAATATGATAAAAGGTGTGACTGAGGGTTATACCTATAAAATGAAAGTAGTATTCGCTCACTTCCCGATCCAGTTGAAGGTAGAGGGAGAGTATCTGAATATCGGAAATTTCCTTGGTGAGAAAAAGCCGAGAAAAGCCAGGATATTGGGTGACACAAAGGTAGTGGCCAAAGGAGACGAGGTAGTAGTATCTGGTATCAATAAAGAATATGTGGGCCAGACCGCTGCAAATATCCAGCAGGCAACCAAGATCAAACGATTCGATCCTCGGGTGTTCCAGGACGGCATATACGTCGTGGAGAAGACGACAGCGTAGGTGATGATGATGAAAGAAGATATAATTAAAGAATTCACTTCATTAAAAGGCGTTGGTGAATCAGAAGCCGAAGCCCTATATGAGGCAGGTTACGAATCAATTGAAGAGTTAGCCGATGCAACTGTTGAAGAGTTATCTGAGGTAAAAGAGATTACACCAGCCCTGGCAAAGGGCATTAAGGATCTGGTCTCCTCGGAAACAGTGACTATAGCAGAAGATAAAACTGATGAAGAGATCATTGAAGTCCCAACAGCAGAACTTGAGATGGATCCGGAATCTCTTAGATTGCTGAAGGTCAGGAAGAAGCAGAAACTTAAGAAACCTCATTTTGTCCAGACCGATTATCATAAGAAAAAGAGGCTAAAAGACACATGGAGAAAACCCAAAGGACTTCATAACAAGAAGCGCCGGTATATCCTTGGCAAGGGTGAGATGGCAAGGCCAGGATACGGAAGTCCTACAGCAGTAAAGGGTCTGCATCCTTCAGGTTTCATAGAGGTTCTTCTGAATAGGGTTCAGGACGTGGACAATGTAAATCCCAATAAACAGGCCATCCGCATTGCCAGGACCGTGGGTCAGCGTAAGCGACTGGATATAGTTAAGAAAGCCAGAAGCCTGGGATTGAAGATTGTCAATCCACCACTTGAAAAAGGGGATGAGTGAAATGTCTGATCTTAAAAATCAGCGGGTAATTGCAGCTCATGTACTGGATGTTGGTGTCAATCGTATATGGATGGACCATGAAGCAGAAGAAGAAATTGCCACAGCCATTACCCGTCAGGATATCAAGGAACTTATACAAAAAGGTGTGATCAAAGCAAGACCAATAATTGGTGTGTCCAGGGGTAGAGCCCGCAAATTAGATGCCAAGAGGGCATATGGACACCGCAAGGGCCATGGTTCGAGAAAAGGGGCAAAAGGTGCCCGTAATCCCAAGAAACAGCTCTGGATGAAGAAGATCCGGGCTTTAAGGCGCCGGCTTCACGAACTAAAGGACGAGAATACAATTGACACATCAACATATTGCAAAATGTACCGCAAAGCAAAAGGCGGAGAATATAGGAACGTAGCTCACATGGAAGCACATATCGAATCTCATACACATGGGGGGGACTGAATCATGGCAACCGGACCAAGATATAAAGTACCGTTCAGACGCAGGAGAGAAGGAAAGACCGATTATCATCAGCGTCTTAAGCTGATAATATCAAAACGCCCCCGGATCGTAGCTCGGAAAAGCCTGCGGCATATGAGACTCCAGATGGTTACACCCAAACCGGAGGGTGACATCACAATGGTCCATGCAGATTCCAGTGAACTTGCCACATACGGATATACCGGTCCTACCGGAAACACTTCGGCAGCATACCTCACAGGACTGCTTTTCGGATATAAGGCCCAGAAGGAAGGTTTTGACAATGCCATTTTGGACATGGGACTGCAGGTCTCATCAAAGGGCTGCAGGGTGTATGCCGCATTGAAAGGTATAGTGGATTCAGGACTTGATGTACCCCATGACCCCGAGATATTCCCTGAAGATTCCAGAATAAATGGCGAAGATAACAAGGAATATACAGGTACCGACATTCCTTCCATGTTCGAACAAACCCAGACTAAGATTAATGAAGAATTCGGGGAGGACTAAAGTATGGCATATAATTATGAATCAGAATGGATCCCTAAAACCAGATTAGGAAACCTGGTTAAGGAAGGACAGGTGACCTCAATGGAGGAAGCCCTGAAGTCGGGACTGCCAATTAAGGAATATCAACTCGTGGACCAACTGCTTCCTGAACTTAAGGAAGAAGTACTTGATATTAATATGGTCCAGAGAATGACCGACTCAGGAAGGCGCGTGAAATTCAGAGCCACAGTAGTGGTGGGTAATGAGGACGGGTTTATTGGAATAGGCCAGGGTAAGGATGTCCAGGTGGGCCCTGCCATCAGGAAAGCCATTGACACGGCCAAGATCAATATTGCTTCTATTAAAAGAGGCTGCGGTTCCTGGGAATGCGGATGCGGGACCGAACATACTGTACCATTTGAAGTGGTCGGAAAGATGGGCAGTGTCAAGGTCATTCTGAAACCTGCACCCCGCGGCCTGGGACTGGCTTCAGGCAGCACAGCTAAGACTGTGATGCAGATGGCCGGGATCAAGGACGTTTGGACAAGGACCGAAGGTCAGACCAGAACTACCCTGAATTTCGCCAAAGCCACCTTTGAAGCATTGAAGAAAACAACTGTAATCCGTACATTGGAGGCAGTATAATGTATACAGCAATACGGATTCGAAGTACGGTTAATACCAGGCCCGAGATCAAAGATACCCTGAATATGCTCAGGCTAAACAGGAATAATCACTGTGTAGTGTTGAACGAGAATCCCCATACCAAAGGCATGATCCAGAAAGTGAAGGATTATGTGGCATGGGGTAATATTTCCCAGGAAGCACTGGCCCAGTTATTACACAACAGAGGCGAACTGGAAGGTGGTGTCAAATTATCTGATGAATATTTGAAAGATCATTCATCTTATGACAGTATCGATGCTTTAGCACAGGCCATCTATGCAGGTGAAGTATCTATGAGGGATGTACCTGGATTGAAACCGTTGTTCAGACTTCATCCGCCCAGAAAGGGCCATAAAGGTATCAAGAAAACTGTGCCTCAGGGTGGAGAATTGGGATTCCATGGTGACGGTATTAACGACCTTCTCAACAAGATGAGGTGAATAAAATGAAGAAGAACGTGACCAAATTCAGAGGTTCCAGGACATGCGGTGGCGGTACCTCTAAGAATAGAAGAGGTGGAGGCAGTCGCGGTGGTCGGGGTAAGGCTGGCGGATGTAAACACCATTTTGTGCGCAATTATATGCAAGGGATAGCCTATGGTAAACACGGGTTCAAACGGCCCCAGAAGTCGATCTCATATGAGTCCATTGTGAATGTGGGTGAACTGGATGAACTGGTACAGCAGCTGGTTGTGGAAGGGTTAGCTCAAAAAAATGGTGATGTGTTCCATATAAATCTGATAGATCTTGAATATCCTATTGACAAAGTGTTGGGTAACGGGACAATTACTAAACCCATGGTTATTACGGTCTCTAAATGCAGTGCAAAGGCAGAGTATAAGATCGAGGAAGCCGGTGGGAAAGTTATAGAATTCCAGGCTCCCGAAATGGAAGTTGCAGATGCTGACATTCCAGCATCCGATGTTGAAGAAGATGTCGATCAATCATAATAAATAAATAAAAATCAATAGATAGAAAACAATAAGGTTAAATTATTGTTTTTCTATTTATTACTTTATTACAGGTTATAATATCAGGTGCATTTGATGACTTTTAAGGACACCATCGAACCATTTTTAAGACAACTTCCCGCTGTATCGAGACCTGAAGGGCATGTTCATTTCAAAAAGAAGCTGGGGTGGACAGTAGGGATACTGCTGATGTATTTTGCTCTTTCTAATGTTCCTCTTTTTGGCATGTCACCAGAATCAGTGGATCTTTTCGAGCAGTACAGGGCATTCTTTGCAGGGGCTTCTGGCTCACTAATGCTGTTAGGTATAGGCCCCATAGTTACCGCGTCCATTGTGCTGCAGTTGTTGGTGGGTGCCGATGTTATAAAGATGGATATGAGCAATCCTCAGGATCAGGCTATCTTCCAGGGTGCCCAGAAACTATTGGTCTTTGTAATGATAGTACTGGAAGGGCTGCCCCAGATAATAGGCGGATTTATCAAACCAGATACAGGTCTGGCCACAGTGTTGGCAAATGATTTCAATCTCTCAATGGCTGGAGGATTGGATCTGGTAATTCTAATTATATTTATTCAAATATTCATAGGCGGAACCCTTGTCCTGTTCATGGATGAGGTGGTATCCAAGTGGGGTATCGGCTCTGGTGTGGGATTGTTCATTGTTGCAGGCGTTGCCCAGTCTATTGTGACCGGCCTGTTCAGCATCAGCCGCCCTGGTGGTCCTGGTAGTGCTCCTGTGGGTGTGCTGCCCAAATGGCTGTATTTTACCACAGATATTGGATTGGGTAATATTTTTTCAGGTAACATTTTTCAGAACGTGTTTATAGATGGTGGCATCCTTGCACTTATCACCACTGTGATAATATTCCTTGGTGTGGTGTACGTGGAATCAACCCGGATCGAGATCCCGTTGGCGCACAGTGCTGTAAGGGGTGCAAGGGGAAGATTCCCTGTAAAGCTCATATATGCAAGTGTACTGCCCATGATCCTGGTAAGGGCACTGCAGGCCAACATCCAGATGGTGGGTTTGTTGTTATATAGTAAAGGTGTAACGTTTTTAGGAGGATTCACGGGCAATACCGCAACAAGCGGCTTGATGTATTATCTTGCCCCCCTTAATAGTCCCAGGGATTGGATCCCCAGCCTTGTTTCCCAAAATTTTGGTGAACTCAATACCCAGTATGCAAATACTACCGGTTTTGTACCAGTAACCACACCTGCTATCTGGCAGATCGGACTACATGTTTTTGTTGATGCGTTTATGTTGATATTTGGCGGTATCCTATTTGCACTGTTCTGGGTAGAGACCACAGGTATGAATGCAAAGAACACGGCCCAAAAGATACACAATTCAGGTATGCAGATACCAGGATTTAGAAGGAATATCGATAGTATTGAAAAGGTCATGAAGCGGTACATCCCCAGAGTTACGATCATTGGCGGTGCATTTATTGGTCTTTTGACCTTAGTGGCCAGTCTTATGGGTACGCTTGGAGGTGCAGGAGGTACGGGTCTCTTATTGGCTGTGAGTATTGTATATCGATTATATGAAGACCTGGCAAGCGAGCAGATGATGGAGATGCACCCAATGATGAGGCAGTTCCTTGGAGGGACCTGAATGGTAAACCTGGTTTTATTAGGAGCGCCTGGTGCCGGGAAAGGTACCCAGGCCAAGATGCTGGCAGATAAATATCATATACCCCACATATCCACGGGTGATATCCTCAGGGAGAACCTGCAATACGGGACCCAACTGGGACTAAAGGCAAAACAATACATGGACAGGGGTGAACTTGTACCCGATAGTTTGCTAATAGATATTATTAAGGAAAGACTATCAAAGCCAGATACAGAAGTTGGATATCTTCTGGACGGATTTCCCAGGACTATTCCACAAGCAGAGGCGCTGGAGATTATCATTGAAGATCTGGGGAAAGGGCTTGATGGAGTAATTGATATCGAGGTTAACGACAACGAACTGGTGGCCAGACTGGCAGGACGGAGAATGTGCAGATGTGGTGCCAGTTATCACGTAAAGTTCAACCTACCGAAAAAAGAAGGGCTATGTGATATTTGTGGAGGTGAGTTGTACCAGCGGGACGATGATACCGAATCTGCTGTGAAAACAAGGCTTAAGGCTTATTACAAACAGACACATCCCCTGATTGATTTTTATTCTGAAAGACAATTGCTCCAGACTGTTAATGGTACCGGCAGTATTGAGGATATCTTCCAGGAGATCACTGCAGTAGTAGATAACATAACTGGGTAGGAAAAAAAAAATGGCAAACTCCAATTGGAAGGATATACTGGAAAAAGCGGCACTTGCCCTCGGATTCGGCATGATCATAGGGATAATGGTGCTTGGTCAATCATTCAGATTACAGGTTGGGGAGTTTGTAGAAATACTTCTTGGACCACTTCCCCGTATTCTGCCTTTCCATATCATGCTCTTTGTCATGGCAGCCATTACCGGATTGTATGCATCACTGATCCAGAAATATACCATGGACTGGGATCTAATGCACAGGGTCCAGGACCAGATGAAAGGATTCCAGAAAGAGTTCAGGGAAGCCCAGCTTGCTGACAACCAGGCCAAGGTCAAGAAACTGGAAGCACAGCGGTCAGTCATGATGGAAGACCAGATGAAGATGAGCAAACAGCAGTTCAAGCCAATGGCATTTATCAGTATCATATCACTGCCGCTATTCATGTGGGCGTATCTTTTTATCAGTCAGCACTCAGACCCATCCCAAATTCCTATCATGGTATTTCCGTTCTGGGGTGAGAAGCAGCTTACACAATTTGCACTGGGTCCTATCCAGTACTGGATATACTGGTATTTCATTTGCAGTCTGCCTATCAGCCAGATCATACGCAAGAGTCTGAACATCGGCGGCGTTTGAATTATGATAATCACTGTCAGCGGTCCACCAGGCAGTGGAAAGAGTACACTTTCAAAAACCGTAGCTGATCACTTCAGATTGACCCTGATATCCTCGGGAGATGTATTCAGGGCTATGGCAGAGGAAAGGGGTGTTGGTCTGGAGGAGTTCGGGAAGATCGCAGAATCTGACCCTGTCATCGACAAAGCGATCGACAAACGGCAGATGGAACTTTCAAAACATTCCGGAGATTTTTTGTTTGAAGGCAGGCTTTCAGGCTGGTTCATTGAGGCTGACCTTAAGATAATGCTTAAGACCGATGTGGAAGTTAGAGCAAGGCGCATCTCCCAAAGAGAGGAGATCTCTTTTAAGCAGGCCATGCATGAGACCATGATCAGGCAGCAGAGTGAAGCTAAGCGGTATAAAGATTATTATAATATCGATATAGCCGATCTGACCCCTTATGACCTGGTGATGGAGTCCAGTGTATGGGACCCGGAAGCAACTGCAAAGATCGCTATTACTGCTATTGAGTTAATGAAGGAAAAAAGACAGAGGGGTTAGATTGGAATACACATTACCTTCAGATACTGTGAGAGAGCTTAAGGAAAAAACCGAGGATGTTACAGATCTGGCCTACGGCTGCTTGCCTGAGCGCCGCCCCATCATGGAACACATTAAATTTGGTGTAATAAATCTTGATAAGCCGGCTGGTCCTACCAGCCATGAGGTTGTGTCATGGGTCAAGAAGATCCTGGATCTTCCCAAAGCCGGCCACAGTGGAACCCTGGACCCCAAGGTCACAGGACTATTGCCCATTATGCTTGGGAATGCCACAAAATCAGTTGGCGCGCTTGTAAAAGCGGGTAAAGAATATATATGTTTAATGAAATTACACTCCACCGTAAAGAAGACCTATATCCAGCGATGTGCCCGGGAATTTACCGGCCCGATCTACCAGAAACCGCCCGTAAAATCAGCAGTTCGGCGCGACCTGAGGATACGCAATATCTATTACAATGATATAGTGGAGATCCATGGTACTGATGTGCTGATGAGAGTGGGCTGTGAGGCCGGAACCTATATCAGGAAGCTTTGCCATGATATGGGCGAAGCACTGGGAACAGGCGCCCAGATGAAGGAGTTGAGGCGCACCAGAGCAGGTCCTTTCAGGGAAGATGACAGCTTGATCACGCTGTTCGATCTGAAGGATGCCATGGTGATGTATCAGGAGACAGGTGACGAGAGCGAACTTAGGCGCGTGATACAGCCTATGGAAATGGGACTGGTGCATATGCCCAGGATCATTATCCGTGACAGTGCCGTTGATGCCATCTGCCACGGTGCAAGCCTGGCCGCACCCGGTGTGGTGAAGGTGGATACCGGGATAGAGGCTGGCGACAATGTGCTTGTCATGTCCCTGAAAGGAGAAGCAGTTGCCCTTGCAAAAGCCGGGATGGATACCGATACCATACTCAAGGATGAGACCGGTATTGTAGCTGCAACCAGGCGGGTGCTGATGCTTGAAGGTACATATCCCAAGGGCTGGATAACAAAATCAGAAAAAAAATAAAGGACTGATCTTTTCAGTCGACTAAATTGCCGAGATAGTCTAGCGGTAGGGCGCAAGCCTGGAAAGCTTGTGGGGCTTGGTTCCCCTCGGGAGTTCGAATCTCCCTCTCGGCGCTTTTTTTCCTGAATCCGAGGATTCTAAAAATAACCTCGATGATATTATATACAATACAAAAAATGACTTTGTTATCAAAATCTGTCCCGATCTCAGGCATACCGGTTATTTTACAGAAGTTCACCAATATCCTTTTCAAGACTTGCTAATCTATCCACGACTACATCTATTTCACAATCGCATTCCAAAAATGCACGATTGTATATCTCTCGAGCTTTTTCATGATCTTTTAACACACCAAGTTTAAAAGCATACATGTCCCCCCAGCCGATATATCCTCAGACATTATATGGAAATCTTTCGATCAGTTCCTTGAAGAGCCTGTCAGCAGTTGTGACATCCCCAAGTGAATCATATGATTCGGCTTCGGCTCTTAGCATATTGTGTATAATTGAATTATTGGAATCAGGGAAGATCTGGCAAAAATCGTGGCAAAATTGTATTCTTTTTGTGAAATAAGCACTGTTTCCAAGACCTGCATTGTGGAGTTCCATCTTAAAATCCTGGCACCAGTTAAAGATGCATTGTGTCATAGGAATGAATTCATCAGCGTCCTCGACAGACGTAATATCCAAAGGTACTATGTCCTTGATCATGTTCCATGCATGGTCCCACTTTTCCATGGCTTCGTCAACAGCTCTTCTTTCAATGCATTCATAGCCTTCCTGCATCTTATCGTCAATCATTTCCAGATTATAACAATCTGGCATGATCCTGTTCCACAGTTCAAGTATTGCAAGCCAGACGAAATCTTCGTCCAGGCGATTTACCAGGACCATATCATCATAGTAATGGTCTTCAGCCAGATCGCTCGCAGAAACATATCCTTCAACCTGTTTTTTGAATTGGTTTATATCAAAGTTAATGCTCATGGTACTTAATTTCGCGATTATGTCGCTGGCACTCATTTTTTTCAATTTGTCGCGAGTCCATAACTGGTCCATAAGGGTATCAATGTCTACTCCTTTGTTGAGAAAAGATTTCTTGAATGCTTCAAATTCAGTAGCATGCTTTGTTATGTACTCGTTGAAATTCGTCGGATATGGCATACCTGTACGTTGCAACCCCGATACTGGATTCTGTGTATTTGCAGTTGCAGGATTATTTTCTGCCCTCTTTATTTTCAAACAACAACGCTTGTATTTTAGTCCTGAACCGCATGGGCACGGATCGTTTCTACCTGGTTTAGATGTCATCTTGATCCACCACTTCTATTTTTACTGCTTGATGACTGCAAGGATATAATTGTTTATTTCCTTTTCTGCAGACTTTTTATTATTTTGTTGGATGATTCGGAAAACCGCAGAGGAACGCAGAGAAAAATAACAACGAAAACCAATTTTATTTACCCTCTTGCTGTAAATTTCGGATGTTTCTTTCGATTGAACGTGTGGTTACGCCAATTATTTCTGCAAGTTCCGCGGTATTGTTATCTGGTCATTTGATGAGACTTTTTATTTTCTTGTGATTGAATTAGGAACTAGCCAGAATAAGTAATT
>JACUTQ010000039.1 GCA_014859725.1 Methanosarcinales archaeon
ATGTTAAATGATCCATGCTTTTTTTCCCTAAGAAATAACATTTAATATCTTCCAGGAAAGACATTCAGGTTTTAAAGGAAAGACTTGATACCGTGGAAAAAATTGACCTGGACGAAAAAGGTGGCGATACAGTTGCCGGACGATATGCTCAAGATCGTAGGTGAGATACCCGGCTGGATAGGCTCGAGTCCCAGGTAGAGGTTCTGTAAGGGAAATAGTACAAAGGTTCTTAATATTTGATATATAAATAAATGAAGAAAATGATATAACGAGCAGGGTGTACCTATGAAATACTACTCAGAAGAGCACATGGGGAATATCAGGCTGGCCATTGAGAAAACCCTTCTCGATTGGCCGGAGACCACTACGAAAAAGATGTTGGTCACAAAGGGCATTGATATCATCGAACCCTTTATCAGGAAAAGTTACGAATCTGCACGATCATCATGAAACCCCAACCCCATTTCATCCCAATGTCCCTCCAGGAAGCACAAACCCTGGGATTTCAGGAATTTGATATCATCCTGGTGACCGGGGATGCTTATATAGACCACCCCTCGTTTGGCACTGCCATAATAAGCAGGGTGCTGTGGGATGCGGGGTACACGGTGGGAATAATAGCACAGCCTGACTGGAAGAGCGATATCGATTTTAAGAAACTTGGTAAGCCAGGGCTTTTTTTTAGTGTAACTGCAGGAAATGTGGATTCCATGGTGAACCATTATACGGCCAACCTGAAAAAACGTCACGATGATGTATATTCACCGGCAGGAGAGACAGGATTAAGGCCGAATCGTGCATCCATTGTCTATTCTGACAAACTCCATTCCATTTATCCCCAAACCCCTATCGTGCTGGGAGGTATAGAAGCCAGTCTGAGGCGGTTCGCTCATTATGATTACTGGTCAGATTCCGTGCGCCGGTCCATCCTGGCCGATGCGCCTGCAGACCTCCTGGTGTTCGGGATGGGAGAGCAGCAGGTGGTTGAGATCGCTGACCGCCTGAAAAATGGTGAAGATATTACAGACCTCACTGATATTCCAGGCACAGCTATTAAAATGGAGGTTAAGAAGTGGGCCCAGGTTTCGCGTGAGGATTTTGTGGAGATACCAGGCTTTTCAGAAGTATCCCGGGACAGCCGGAAGTATACGGAGGCTTTCAAACTCCATTATCTTCAACAGGATCCTGTCAGGGGCAGGACCGTTGTACAGCCGCATCCCAAAACAGTCATTATCCAGAATAAGCCTGCAATGCCTATAAGTGCTGAGGAATTGGATCATGTGTATGAACTGCCATTTTCCAGGGAAGCGCATCCTGAATATCAAAAACCAATACCTGCTCTAATCCCTGTTAAGTTTTCCATAACCAGCCATCGGGGATGTTTTGCATCCTGTTCTTTTTGCGCACTGACCCACCATCAGGGACGTATGGTACAGAGCCGGAGTATAGCATCTATGGTGCGCGAGGTGACCAAAATGACTCAGATGCCTGATTTCAAGGGGATCGTGCAGGATGTGGGTGGGCCTACTGCCAATATGTATGGGATGAGCTGCGCAAGGTGGAAGGTTGAGGGGGCATGTGCTGATATGATATGCACATATCCATTATGCAAGAGCCTTGATATCAATCATGAACAGCAAGTTGAACTCCTGCGCCGCCTGCGTGATATACCTGGTATCAGAAAGGTGTTCATTGGTTCAGGAATACGGTACGATCTGGTAATGGCTGATTCTTCCCGCTATCTTCCACAACTCTGTGAACATCACATTAGCGGACAGCTCAAAGTGGCACCCGAGCACATTACAAGGCGAGTGACAGATATGATGCACAAACCTTCAAAGGAAGTGTTCGAGGAATTCAATAGGAAATTCGATACAATTAATAAGGAACTGGGTGGGAAACAACACATGATACCCTATTTCATGTCCGGCCATCCAGGATGCACAGTTGAGGATATGGTGGAACTTGCAGAGTATATCAGAGACAATGACCTATACACCGAGCAGGTGCAGGATTTCACACCTACGCCAATGACAGTTTCTACGTGTATGTATTATACCGGGATCGATCCTTTCACTAAGGAGAAAGTGCATGTGGCAAAAGGGCGGGAGAAGAGGGTACAGCGTGCTCTGATGCAGTACAGGGATGAGAAGAATCACAGACTGGTGTACGAGGGACTGAAGATGGCAGAGCGGGAGGATTTGATCGGGAATGAGTGGGTGTGTCTGGTGAGGAGGAAGGGAAGACTGTAGAATGTGACTGAATTTGTGATCTAAGTAATTACAAAACATTAATAAGTTTAAATAAACATTATCCATTATGCTTGGTAAGCAACACGTTTCTATTACACTTGCAACTATTTTTCCCTTCTTGATACCTTAATTTTGTTGGGTGTCATTTTGGTTTGGCTATTTATCATTTTTACTGCAAGAACATATTATGATTTTTGGTATCAAGATATTGAGAAAATTAAGAAATTCAAAAAAGTCGCACGAAACATTGGAAAGGAACGACATTAAACAGGACAATTAATAAAAAAAAGTAAACGTGGAATAATTATCTATTCCACAAAAGGATTCTCATATTTTAAAATGGACTCAGCCACTTCAACCCTCATCAGATCAGGAGGTGGTACCTTCCCGCTCTGCAGCAAATCCCTCATCTTGGTCCCGCTGAAATTGACAATATCATCACCTGAATGTGAACAGATCTTATCATTGGCTATACTGGCGCACTTGTTGCAGTAGAAGAACGAGCGGAAGAACATGGGCTGGATGTCCAGGTCATCGAATTCATCAAAAATCTCATGGGCTGCAAAGGGGTAGTAGTAATCGCCTACACCAGCATGGTCCCGACCCACAATGAAATGGGTGCAGCCGAAATTCTTGCGCACAATGGCATGGAATATGGCCTCCCTGGGTCCTGCGTATCGCATCTCGGTCTGGAATATGGACATTGTGACCCTATCGTGGGGGAAATAATTATCCAGCAGGGCATTGTATGAGTCCAGGATCACGTCGTCCCTGAAATCCCCGCTCTTTTTCTTTCCGATCACAGGATTGATGAACAGCCCGTCAGTAAAAGTAAGGGCACTTTTTTGTACATATTCATGACCCATGTGGGGGACATTGCGGGTCTGGAACCCGACGACTGTTTTCCATCCCTTTTCCCTGAACAGGGCTCTTGTTTGTTCAGGTTTTAATGCATATTTCTTATATGGGGTATCTATCTCGTTTAGAAGATCAATGTTACCCCCTACCAACAGATCATTCATCTTATTGGTCAATGCAACTCCGGGGTGTTTCGGATCATCAGTACCGAACACATTGACAGAATGGGTTTTCTTGTCAAATTCGAATATCTCTTCCACATCTAATATGGCAACCGGGGTACCCTCATAATCCAGTACTACTTCGTCACCAGTTGTAATCTTTTTAGCATCTTCATCTGAAATATCCTGGATGATGGGAATGGTCCAGGGTAAACCGCTGGTTAATCTTTTATTCTGAAGTACATTATTATAATCTTCCTGCACCAGGAAACCTTCCAGGGGACTGAAAACTCCGCTGGCGATATTCTCGATCTCTTTGGCCCTGTCCAGACTGATGCTGATTTTTGTCATGTCCGGGACCTGTCCCAGGTACATTCCTCTAGTGTCATGATCCAGGATCCTGCGGATTAATTTTCCACCGTGTGGCTTAATCTGTGTAATATTCATGTCCTATCTCCTGAAATACTTTCCATCAATTCTGTAGCTAATATAAATTAACTTAACCTATTGATAATCAGATGTATTCGTCAGGATTATTCAAGAAATCCAGTACTATAGTGGTAAGCATTTTGGCGCCTGTTATTAAAATATCCTCATCAATATCAAATTTGCTGGAATGGTTCCCTTCTGTGATTCCTTTTTCAATGTTCGCTGTCCCCAGAAGGATAAAGACTCCAGGTATTTTTTCCAGATAATAAGCAAAATCTTCTGATCCGAAATGAGGGTCCATCTCATTATTCACAACAGGGAAGTTTTTCTTCAGAACAGTAAATGCTCGGTTTGAAAATACCGGTTCATTGACAAGGACAGGATATCCATGTAAAATATCCAGTTCATATCTGGGAAGTCCTGGAATTTCTTGTTTTGAGTAAGAGACCATTAAATTATCAAGGGTCTGTTTTAGTATCTCTTCAATGAGTTTTGTATCATCGTGATCAAAGGTTCGAAAACTTCCTGAAATTTCCACTCTGTCAGGTGTCCAGTTGGATTGTGATCCACCTTGAATTTTACCGATCCCTAAAATAAATTGCTCATCTAACAATCTTTTCCGAATTTCAGTATGAATGCATGAAATGAATTGGGAAGCAATGAAAATCGGGTCTATACAGATATCTGGCCTTACGTAATGTCCTCCTTTTCCAATGATCTTTATAGTAATGACAGTGGACGCTGCCAGCATGGGGCCTGGTTTGAACTTTATTTCACCTGATTCGACAATGCTGAAAATATGAGTTCCCACTATTGCATCTACTCCATCTAGCCCTCCGTCTTCAATTACAGCCAATGCGCCTCCCGGAGGCTGTTCTTCCCCTGGCTGGAATATTAATCTGATAGTACCCGATAAAGATTCACGATTTTGCATAAGAAGCTTTGCAGCACCTAGTACTATAGCCATATGGCCGTCATGTCCACAGGAATGCATAAAGCCGTGATGTTGTGAGATGTATTCCCTGTTTAGAGGAGTGGGTTCTTCGGTTACTTTAAGGCCATCCATGTCTGCTCTTATGGCTATGGTTCTTCCAGTATCCTTTCCCTGTATTGTTGCAACAATCCCGGTGTTTGCAATAGGTTTTCCCTCAAGACCGATCTCATGCAGGATTTCCATTATCTTTCCCCCGGTTTTAAATTCGTGAAAACTCAGTTCAGGTATCCTGTGAAATTCTCTGCGTTTTTCTATGATCCAGTCCTCTAACCGTTTTTCATCCGAATGGTATAACATATTAATTGTGTTATATTTTCTCTTTATAATTGCCACCAAATGCTATTTGTTTTTCCTTGAGTTCGAGTATTTCCAGTTCCCGTCCGAGGTCGGTGACTCATGAAAAAGACTGGCATTTGGAAATTATTCCACATTACCTGCATGCAAACCGCATTCTTTTTTGGTAGCTTCTTCCCACCACCAGCGACCTTCCCGTTCATGCTGCCCGGGATTCACAGTTTTTGTACAGGGTTCGCATCCGATACTGATATAGCCCTGTTCATGCAGTTTATTATAGGGCACGTTATTGTCCCTGATATAGTCCCAGACCTGTTGTGATGTCCAGTTGGCAATAGGATTGAACTTAACCAGGGGATGTTCAGGTGTTCCGAAAAACTCATCCTGTTGGATTACAGGTATGTATGTCCTGGTATTGGGACTCTGGTCCTTTCGCTGTCCGGTTATCCAGGCATCCAGTTGCAACAGTGCCCTTTTCAGTGGATCAACTTTACGCACCTGGCAGCATTCCTTGTGGCCGTCCCTGTAGAAAGAGAACAATCCTTTTTCCCTAACAAGTTTTTCAGTATCATCCCTGTTGGCAAAGAATATCTCTACAGGGATGTTATAGTGTTCCCGGACCTTTTCAATGAATTTATAGGTTTCCGGATGGAGACGGCCCGTATCCAGGCTGAACACCCTAATATCATCCCTGATCTTTTTCGCCATATCAACCAGAACTACATCTTCAGCACCACTGAATGAAACCGCAATATTTGGTCCGTAATTGTCCAAAGCGTATTTAAGTCTCTCCTGGGGAGTGCTATTCTCCATTTCTTTTGCAAGTTGTTCTATATCAGTCATTTATTCACCTTTTTGTATGAGCATCTTGACAAATCCATCAAATCGTTTTACTCCAATGATATGATGGCCTTCTTCTTTTGTACTGCGCGAGACATTTTTTACAGTTTCTCCTTCATCCAGTATTACTTCAAGGATCTCTCCGGCAGCCATTCCCTTAGCCCAAACTTAGTCCTGACCATGTTCATTAGGCAGACCTCACCACAGATATTGATGGATTTTGTATATTAAGTGTTTCTTTGATTTCTTTCATAATACTGCTTTTTTGAATGTTTCCAGACCTACTCGATTTAATGTATCGCCCACTCGCTCGCCTTTCCGGGCATTTTCATTATAGAATTCAATCGTCTTATCCAGTATCTCAAACAGCTCAGTTTCATTTACCAGCTCTGCAAAATTGACACCCAATTGGGGGAATCTTCCGACCTTACCGCCGATTAATAGGGTAAATCCTGTCCTGTCGATAACCCATGCATCTGTAGGGCATGATGATATACAGTCACCACAAAAGTCGCACTTTTCCCTCTCAAAGGTCACAAACCCGTCTTCTACTACAATGGCATCCTTGCGGCAGATCTCCTGGCACAGGCCGCAACCTATACAAAGGTCTTCCAGCCATTTCGGGTCCACTCCACCCATGATGCCAAAATCATTTTCCTGGGGTTTTGCACAAGAGGCAGGGCATCCGGCAATGCTGATCTTGAATTTATGTGGGACTCCCATTGCGAAGTATTTTTCGTCAAGCTTCCGGGCAATATCCTGGGGATTCACAAGCCCCCTGGGACATAAGGTATCGCCCTGGCAAGCCACAAGACCTCTTACGCGGGGACCGCATGTACCTTTATGAAGATTTACTTTTTCGAGATTATTTCTGATATTCTGAACATTATCCAGATGAACAAAAGGGATCTCAATTCCCTGTCTGGTAGTTAGATGTATATGGCCGTCCCCATATTTTTCGGCTGCATCGGCCAGGGCCCTGAGCTGGTCAGCTTCTATTCGGCCCCCTACTACTCGCAGGCGAAAAGCAAACAGGTCTTTCTGGCGCTGGCGCATGAATCCGCCGGTTGTTAGGGAATCGTAATCTATTTGTTTTTCAGACATAGTTCTTATATTTCACGTACCGTGATTAAATATATATGCTTGATGTGGTAAATGTTGCTTTCTTTTTTATTAATCGGTAATATTAGCCCTATTCTTCACTGCTTTATATGAAATGTATTATCTAATGGACTGATATTAAGTAAAGACCGATCAATAATTTATGAACAATAAAATAATGTAAGGTACCCTAAGATGTCTTTGACTGTATTAACAATAGCAGCATTCGCAGTTGCCATTTTTATGGGGATCAATATAGGTGGGAACAATGCTGCTGCTTCAATGGGTGCTGCATACGGTGCCAGGGCCAGGACCAAACGTCAGGCTGTGATATTGATTGCATTTTTTTCGCTGTTAGGTGCGATATTCAGTGGTGGAGAGGTTATAAAGACCCTGGGCCATGGGATTGTACCAGGTGATTCCATCACTGCAAATGCTGCAATAATAGCTATAGCAGCTGCGGGTCTGAGTATGTTTTTTGCAAACATGATCAGAGTTCCGATCTCAACCAGCCAGGCAGCGGTTGGCGCAGTGGGTGGTGTAGGATTGTATGTTGGTATCCTGAATACAGATGTGCTTATCACCATCGCTGCCTGGTGGGTGATAACTCCATTGTTAGCCTTTATCCTCGCTTATATTACTGGCAAATACCTTCATCCAATTATACTCATGTGGTTGGTAGACCACGAATCCGAAGTCCAGATAAGGCAGATCATCAATATCATGCTAACCATATCGGGCTGCTATGTAGCTTATTCGGCAGGTGCTAACAATGCTGCTAATGCAGTTGGGCCCCTGGTAGGTGCAGGAGTTATGACTACAGGTACAGGAGCTGTGTTAGGTGGTCTTTCAATAGGTTTGGGAGCTATGGTTCTGGGATCCAGGGTACTGGAGACCGTGGGGAAAGGGATTACAGAACTCTGCGTGGTAAGGGCAGTGTTTGTGGAATTTGTGGCAGCCATACTTGTGCATACCGCCTCTATAATGGGAATTCCTGTTTCGTTAGGCGAGATTGTCACAGCTTCCATCATAGGGATAGGATGTGCCAATCAGGGCTTGATCGCTACAAAGAATGAAACGGTCAGGCGCATCATCGTCATGTGGTTTGTATCACCAATTTTGGCAGGTACATTAACATTTTTTGCCCTGATGGTCTTTGGATAAGTGAAAATCAAAAAACAAAACAAAATCGACTACATGATCTTCAGTAACTAACACTTTTGTTCCATTCCCCCATCAAAAATACCAATTTGAACTTCAAATCAGAAAAATGAAGGCTTGATTATACAATATTTTGTCATATCACAAGATTTCAAGGAACTAAAAAGCAGATACGGTATTGATACATTGAAATCTTGAAAATGCACCTCGGTATACTCACTTGAGATGGGCAAGGATATTTGCTGAAAAGTCACATATACTACTCTGGGATGCTGTTCTCGATTATGCAAACCAGCCATTATATCTGATAGCGAGGTTCTAACAATATTTTATATTTGTCCGGAAAGATTATTTGGATTTATATCCCTGAGTGGAAGATTATTATATCAGTTTAATATGTTTTTTATGGCAAACCATGGAATAGGTATCATAATGGTAATTGAAATATTGGTGGAAAATTCATGCACTGGGTGTGGTCTATGTAAAAAATTATGCCCAAAAGGTCCAAGGGTATGGGAAAGGCGATCCAGACAAAATGATGCATGGATATATTTCGCAAAAGACCCTGATTCATGTCTCTTTTGTATGAAATGTGTGGGGGCGTGTCCTGTCAATGCGATTATTGTAACCAATAAAAACATTGAAGTATTATAGTTGAATTCTAAACATCTTGAACTAATTCTTTACGGCCTTTGCGATGTATTACAAAGTACGCAAAGTGGTCATATGATTTGTAATAAATATTTAGTTATTGACTATAATATTCAATTTCAAAATATTTTTTTTTAAATTTTTTTAGTACCAACCACAATCTATATCTAATAATGATGATATATATAGATATAGAGAGTAAACCGGGGTTTATAACCACTGCAAAATAAAGATTGGCAAGTTATAAAGACCAGATGTTGAAAATTAAGCAGAAGGTAGAACTTCTGTGCCTTCAAGACACTTGGAAAAGACAAAGGTCTTCCCCGGGCTCATATCTATTTTTTTTTTGGTTCAATTTGATTCCTAATTCTATTGTTTTACGATTAATGCACAACCATATAAAAGTTTATGTTAAAAAAGAATAATATAACCATTATTTTAGAATATAGATTTTAAAATGGAAAAGTGGACCAGATGACAAAAGAACCTGCCAATTTGCTTGAAGATGAAGGTTTTAGTTTTTTAACATGTATGCAATGTGGTACCTGTACCGGAAGCTGTCCATCAGGCCGGTATACCAGCCTGAACACCAGGAGGATCGTACTGTCGGCCAGACGTAACAAGGATGTATATCATGACGATGACTTGTGGATGTGTACTACCTGTTATCAGTGCCAGGAGCGCTGCCCAAGGGGTATAAAGATCGTGGACGGCATATTAACATTACGGGCAGAATCAGTGCATCTTGGAGTCATGCTTCCTGCACACCGAAAAGTGGCCGAGCTTGTCATGGACAAGGGTCATGCTGTCCCGATAAATGATGCGAATAGAGCGAATAGAAAAGCGCTGGGAATGGATGAATTGCCGGAAACAGTTCATAAATATCCTCAAGCTCTGGACCATGTGAAGAAATTGATAAAAGCGACTGGTTTTGATAAACTGATCGAAGAAGCGGGTGAGCAGGAATGAAACCAGTTTCATTGTTCCTGGGATGTATTATACCGAACCGGTATCCCGGAATCGAAAAAGCTACCAAGATCGTGCTGGATGAACTGGGTGTGGATTGGGCAGACCTCAAAGGTGCATCCTGCTGTCCTGCACCCGGGGTGTTCAGGTCCTTTGATAAAGTTACATGGCTTACCCTGGCTGCCAGGAATATTGTGCTGTCAGAGCAGATGAACAGGGATGTATTGACCATCTGCAATGGGTGTTTTGGCTCATTGTCTGATGCCAACCATGAATTAAAAAATGATCATAGCCTGGTGAAAAAGATCAACAAGAACCTGGCAGAAGTAAATATGGAATACAGCGGTACATCTGATGTCAGGCATATCATCGAGTTCTTTTACAAGGACATAGGGGTCGGGAAGATCAAAGAGGCTGTCACCCATCCCCTTGATATTAAAGCTGCACTTCATTATGGATGTCACCTGATCAAGCCTTCCAGGGAACGGGACCTGGGTACTGTAGAGAACCCAGTGTTCTTTGATGAACTGCTTGAGGCTACAGGGGCTAAGAGCGTGGAATATGAGGATAAGATGGCATGCTGCGGTGCAGGCGGGGGAGTCCGTTCAGCATTATTGGATAAGTCGCTTGAGATGAGCAATGCAAAACTATTGCATATGGCCCAGGCCGGAGTGGACTGTATTATTAATGCCTGTCCGTTCTGCCATTTACAGTTAGATTTCGGGCAGGTTGAAATCAAAGATAAGTTCGGACATGAATACAACATCCCAGTGCTGCACTACTCGCAATTACTGGCTATCGCTATGGGACATTCACCAGAATCAGTGGGTTTGGACCTTAATTTCATTAAAAAAGAAGAATTCATGGATAAACTGGGTGGTTAGTAATGACTGATAATAAGATCGGTGTGTACCTGTGCAGATGCGGAGGCAATATCTCTGATGTGGTTGATGTTGAAGCAGTTGTTGAGGCTGTAAAGGATATGGACGATGTTGAGTCGGTCAATCTCCAGGACTACCTTTGCAGCAGTGCTGGTCAGGGTTCCATTGAACAGGATATTAAGGAGGGAAAAGTGAACCGTGTAGTTATCGGATCATGTTCCCCTAAACTTCATTTAGAGACCTTCAGAGCTATGGCACAAAAGGCTGGTATTAATCCCCAGATGCTGGAGATCACAAATCTGCGGGAGCAGGATTCATGGGTACATCCTGATGAACCTGAAGAAGCTACCCAGAAAGCTGCGGGGTTGATCAAAGGTGCTGTTTCCAGGATGGCAGCACTGGAACCCATGGAACCTATTGAAAAGAAGCTTGTGGACAGGGTTGTGGTGGTCGGCGGCGGTATTGCAGGTATCACAGCGGCTCTGGAGCTGGCAGATGATCACGAAGTTGTACTGGTTGAGAAGGAACCATTTATCGGAGGCCACATGATCGGGCTGTCCAAGACATTTCCTACTTATGATTGCTCCCAGTGTACGCTGACCCCTAAGATGGTCGCCATACACAATCATCCCAATATCACTATGTATACCCAGACCGAAGTGGAAAACGTGGAAGGGAGTTCAGGTGACTATACAATCACATTGGAACGAAATCCAAGGTATGTAGATGTGGAAACATGCACTTCATGCGGCAGGTGTGCCGCTAAATGTCCTGAAGATGCTATTAGTCTACCCTTTGCCCAGGCTATTCCCCAGGCTTACATTATCGATATGGAGAAATGCATACAATGCAAACGATGCCTTAAAGAGTGTCCGTTGGACGCTATTGACCTGGAAATTGAGACTGAAAAAGTTGAAGTGAACGCAGGTTCTGTGGTGATAGCTACCGGTTTTAAGCTATTCGACATTTCACGTATAGAGGAATACAATACCGACCACCCTGATATCATCACTGCAAAAGAGTTCGAGGAGATGCTCTCTGCCAGGAGCAACACTGGAATGCGGCTGCAAAAATCGGATGGTACCATGCCAGATAAGGTGGCCTTTGTGCTGTGTGTGGGCAGCCGGGATTTTGAGAAGTACAACAAGCACTGTAGCCGGGTATGCTGCCTGTATTCTATGAAGCAGGCGCATCTTGTGAAGAAGATGAACAAGGACGCTGAAGCGACGATATTCTATATTGATATGCGGGCTGCAGGACGGCGGTTCGAGGAATTTTATTACAGCACCCAGCAGGATGGCGTGGAATTTATTAGGGGCCGGATCGCCCAGATCACACCTGTTGACGGCGGCCTGAGAGTGCGGTATGAGGATACACTGCTGAACACCAAGGAAGAGGATGAATTCGATATGGTAGTGCTGTGCCCGTCCCTGGAGGCGGCTGAAGGTTCCCGGGAACTGGCCAGGAAGTTGAATATCGCTATCGGAGATGACGGGTTCATTGAAGAGAAACATGTGAAGATCGATCCCGTGAGTTCCTTAAACCAGGCGGTGTATATGGCAGGCTGCTCGATAGGTCCGAAAGACATTCATGATTCAGTTACCGACGGCATAAGTGCCGCCCATAAAACCCATCAGTTCCTGGGCAAGGGGAAGATCAGCATCTCTCCCGAGAAACCGGTGATCAATGATATGTGCAACGAGTGCGGCATATGTGTTGAGGAGTGCCCATACGATGCGCTGTACGGCACAGACAGACCGATATTGGAAGCGCTGGCATGCACGGGATGCGGTATATGTGCTGCCATGTGTCCTGAAAAAGCCATTGATATACAGAATTATACCAGGGATCAGCTTAAATCCCAGATAAAAGGTATGCTGGAAGCAGGTCCTGGGATTGTAGTATTTATTGACCTTGCGGCCTATGCGGCGGCAGATCTTGCAGGAGTGAACCGCAATAAATATTCTTCAAAGATACGGTTCGTGCAGGTGCCTTCCATACATATTCTGGATGAAGATATTGTGAATTTTGCCTTTAAGGAGGGTGCAGGTGGGGTGATGCTTGTTGAGGGGACCACTGATGAGAGGTTGGTTGAGCGATCGAAAGCTCTGTACGGGATGCTCAAGAAGGAGACCAGGGTACACAAGAAGCCGATAAGGTATTCCCATGTGGAAACTGCGCAGTATGAGAAGATGGGGAATCTGTTTAACGTGTTTGCCGAGCAAGTGAAGGAATGAAATTGTTCGAATCTAAAATTTATAAAAGATGACGAGATATCGGTAATAATGGATAGAAAATATTCTAAAAAGTATTGTGGACCGATAGTGCCAGCTGAAGAATGAATGGGGGCTGTGGTAATTAAATAACGTTGGAATTATATTCCAAGCGTTGTCCCCCACATGCAACACCCACCCGGGCTTATTAGAGATAATTACTGACAATTTCTTAGTAAATCATCTGTTCAGGTTAAGCCTCAGGAAATCAAGGGTCTTGTTCCAGGCATCAATGGCCTGCTCTTCCCGGAAAGCCTGGGTGTTTGTGGGATTTGCGAAAGCATGACCTGCTCCTTCATAGACATAGATATCAGCACTTGTCCCCTGTTCTTTAAGGATTCTCTCAAACTCCCGGACATCTTCCACCGGAATACTTGCATCCTCAGCTCCGAATATCCCAAGCACCGGTTCCTGCAATTCAGCAAGATCAGCCTCATCGGTTGAGATGCGGCCGTAGTATATCACTACCGCTTTGAGGTCTTCATTGATACTCAACTGGAATGATTGACCACCCCCGTAACACCAACCCAGTGAGGCAATCCTATCCCGGTCTACGTTGGGCAGGTCCTGAAGATATTGCATGGCTGCCTGCATACGTGGAAGTGTTTCATTATTCGGATTTTCCCTCAGGTTAGCCTGTGCCCCTTCAATGGTGGTGGCCACATTTCCTTCAAAAAGGTCCACAGCCAGTACCACATATCCTTCCCGGGCCAGGATGTCAGCCATGCTTTTAACCTGATCATTTAATCCCCACCACTCATGTATTATCACAATACCGGGATAATTCCCCTCGGTGACCGGTTGTGCCAGGAAACCTGAAACAAAAGCACCATCTTGATCCATCCGGACTGTACTTGTTGAGATCTCAAAATCTGACCATGTGTCAAATACATCTGCAAGCCCCCTATAGCTCATATCCGGTTCTCCTGCCTGTTCATGCCCAGTTGCTGCCATTAGTTCAGGTATTGGTGTTTCTGCCGGAACGAGTTCTTTTTCTCCGGCACAACCGGAAAATAGCAATGACAATAAAATGAAAAATATGCCAATAAAATATGTGAAATTCTTATTCATAAGTACCCCAATAATTCAATAATTGATCATCCCATTTATAAGTTTGCCAGCCACCAAACCACAGGAGCAGGTGGATCAGATCGAGAGGAACTTTGTGAAGACGAGAACATTGCTGCCCTATCGGGCAGCTATTACCTTATTCCTTTGAATAAATTAAGTATTCAACGATCAATAGAAATGCCGGAAATACAATATTCAACAAAATTTGAGTATCTAATCCGATTACTTCAACTGATCATATTCAATGATCTGAAAACCAGAAAAATTATTGTTCCTAATGAAATACTCTGGAGAATCCCGAAAATCCAGAATGTTTTTTCGTTTCCCATTTGTGATAACCTCTCATCCGTATTTGGGTTCTTTTGTTACTTATTTTTTTTGACTCTCTTAAAATTGAGTGGGTAATGTAATCATTTCGGTATATCTGCTTCAGTCTCGCCCTGCCTCAATACTACTGGAAAGAATAACTGCCATAATGGTGTCCAGCGAAGCGGCGACACCTTTATGAGCAGTCGATTTTAATCTTTCAGGCAGGGGGACACGTTTTTTTATGATCAAATATCCGATATCGCTATCCTGTCATAGCATCATTTCTCGGCTTACCTGTCTTGATAATCGCGTAAACCAAACCGACAATCATGCTTATGGCTAATATTGACAAGGGGTATAAATTGAAGCCAAAACCCTCCCCTATGCTATGATATTCAAAAATTGTGAAAATACTATTCGTGGGTCCAATTGTCAAAGATTCCACTCCTAAAATATTCAGAGGTATTGGCGCTATACCCATTAGACATCCCACCGCAAAGAAACAGAGTATGAATACTTTAGAAAATCTTGAAACAAATCCTGTTGTAGAGATATTCAATGGTTTATCAGTTTCTTTGCCATAAATTATCATCCCGGTTTTTCGATCTTCCAACAATATATGTTTTGGATATCTCAGTACGTTCCGTATCATCCACACATCTCCCACTGCTCCTGAAGCATTTATTACAAAAGGTATGAACATCCAGTGCGCAATCGATGGGAAAGCAGCCATGATTCCGATTACGACCAGGGAGATCATAACCAACGGCGTAATAGCGATCACTATGAACTGGTTGCGTGAAAAAATGGTTTTTGAGGTGGCGTAGAAATATGGAAGAATGAAATGTGCAATACCGGCACCATAACTCGGCTTGCCACCATATTTTGACATAAATGCGCCATGTATGAGTTCGTGCAGTACAATTGTACCGATGAAGAGAGCTAATGAAATAAGAATTGTGCCGCTCGTGAAATTAAAGACAGTGTTCCCGATCAATACTGTATACAGTGACGTGAAAAAAAATCCAAACGCAAAAAATGCTAATATCCCCATACCATTTAGTGTAAGTACAACTTCTTTTGACATTTCCAATTTTCCAAGTTCTTTAAATTCTTCATGGTTGAATGATTGTTGTTCTTTCATGTTACTACCACAAGAGCAGTCGAAGTCAGATCAGGACGGGCACCCGACCAAAGTGAAGACAAAGGGGAGGCAGAAGAGCCGAGAAAAATCCCATCTCTTTTCAGCCAATTCTACAATGATCCTGACTTATTCAGAGAATTTGATACAAAGAACGATTCTGTTAACTGTTCCGTCTCGACAATAACTGATTTCAAACCTGACCCAATAGCGAGCACATCGTCTGTTTCTTGTTGAGGCACGTTAAATTTATTGAGTGTGGCGGTTAGATTATTCACACCAACTTGCCAGTCACTTTCCGTTATGCCAAGACCAACATGAGCAGTTCTCATATCCCTACCTATGTATTTTGTTGGTCCACCAGTAACTTGACACAACATTTCGACTATTAATTGGTGCAATCTCTTTTTCGAATTCGTACCATGACCCACATAGAATCGTCCAACCTGTTTATCGCTGAACATACGCCCCATGAAATCCTCGACCACTGCTGCAATTGCATCATATCCTCCAAGCCCTTCATATAGATCATTTTGCATTATAATCCTCCTTATCCTTTCAATATTTTAATAACAATATGCCAGGGCATATAATTTTCCTTTATGAGATGCGCTTGTTTTAGCAGGCGCTTTTCGATTACCACTGATTCAATCGAAAAGCGCCTGCCACCCCCCACACCATAAGACCGGGCGAAGCAGATCAAG
>JACUTQ010000040.1 GCA_014859725.1 Methanosarcinales archaeon
TGGTGGCTAGCCTTTCCTCAGGCTGGATTTTCACCAGCTGGCGAATATGAGCTTTTCTCGGCACGCCTGTGCTCTCCGTGGTTTATTACTTATCAATATTGTATGGTTTTTAACTATAATTTAGTTCCCTTGTTAACTATTAAAGTCCCTACAGCTGCCGTAACGCCTTCACAGGATCCAGCTTTGTAGCCCTCCATGCCGGATATAAACCAGAAAGGACTGAGATGATCAGTGATATCAAGAATCCGGCCATCAGTATTTCCATATTTATTACAGTCAAGTGGTCAAATTCCCCTATTCCCAGCTGGGTAATTAGCATGGGTTTGCCCACTCTGTCTATCAGAAAAGAGAAGACAACTCCCACCATATCGCCCAATATACCGCCCAGGATGCCTATGATGATGCATTCTGATAGAAACATCTTGATGATGTCAAATTCTGAAGCTCCGATTGATTTTGTAATACCTATCTCGCGGGTCCGCTCGTACACCGAGACGATCATCGTGTTGATGATCATAACTCCGCCTACGATCAAAGATATTCCAGAGAAGAAGCCGAGTACGAGTGTCACACCATTCATGATTCTGTTAATTGAATCTATTTCATCCTGGGCACTGAAACAGGTCAGATCAAGCCTCTCAATCTCAGCTCTTGCAGCAGGCGCCTGGCTGGATGTATCTACCTTGACCATAATGCCGTCATATACATCCTTCTCGGATAGCTTTTTTGCCATATTAATATCAATGAATGCCTGATCATCGGCTTTTGTCCCGGTAGGTGCCAGCCTGCCAATTATCATGAAGGCTATATCCTTATCTACCGCCCTGCCTTCTTCTCCGTACAACCTTATCCTGGCATCTATGGCGTTTCCGATCTCTGTCCCCTCAATCTTACTGAATTTCTCCCCGATATCGCTTCCCAGCACGATCTGATATGTTCCTTCCTCAAACCACATACCGTCTTCAAGTTTGAGGTTGTTAGCATCCATGTATTCCGCTGAAATGCCGTTTACCTCGAAGTATGTCTTATTCTGTGTCACATATGCATCCTTAACATAGGGTGCGACTGCATATCCGGATTCTCTAATCGCCCGGACTTTTGATTCTGTTATCAGGATAATGTTTTCACTGCTGAGTCCCGGGGAGACCTCTATTAAGGTCAGGTCATGGGATTGTTGGATCTCATCAACTGCATTGACACGTATCCCCTCTCCCAGGGATGTCACTCCGACCACGGCGGCTACACCTACTGATATCCCCAGCAAGATCAACAATGTCCTGACCTTCTTGGTACGCAGCTGCCTCAATGCCATTGTGAATGCCTCAATCAACAATTTCACCGTCCGTTATTGTTATCACCCTGTCGGCATTGTTGGCCATTACCATGTCGTGGGTTGTGACTATGAATGTGATCCCTTGTTCTTTATTCAGCTTCTTCATGAGGTCAATTATCATTCTTCCGGTCCTGGAGTCGATGTTGCCGGTAGGTTCATCTGCCAGGATAAGCCTGGGATGGTTTGCAAGTGCCCGGGCTATGGCCACACGCTGCTGCTCACCCCCGGATAGTTCAGAGGGCAGATGAAGTGCCCTGTCTATTAATCCCACCGATTCTAACAGTTCTTCTGCCCTCTGCTTACGCTCCAACTTCGGAACCTTGTTGAAATACATGGGATACCAAACATTCTCCAGGGCATTCATTGTCGAAATGAGGTTAAATCCCTGGAAGATGAACCCTATTGTCTGCCTGTGCAGTTGTACGAGATGGCCAGCTTTTCCGTAGTCGATCTTCTCCTCATTTATATAGACATTTCCGGCAGTTGGTTTGTCCAGACATCCTACTATATTGAGCAGTGTAGATTTCCCTGAACCGGATGGCCCCATTATTGAAACAAACTCGCCGCTGTCAACTGTCAGGTTCACACCACTGAGCGCCACCACCCGGTTCCCTGAGCTAAAAAGGTAGGACTTTGACAACTCCCGTGTTTCAACCATCCACATTATTTCTCACCTTTTACCTGCTGCATAAGCAAAGATCATTGCAAGAATCCCGGCAAGCAGTTCAAAGCCTGAGGTTTTTTTCGCATTCGCTTCTCCCTCCTCTTCAAACTCCAGTACCATGATAGCATTTGTCACCAGCATGTAATCGCCACTGTCCTGTATGCTGACAAAATTATCCCTGGTTTTCAGATAATTTGTGACGTCCCGCTCGTCCAGAGCGATCTGGACTGATTCACCTGTCATGTACATATCGTTCCACACTTTTCCGCTGCCGAATAATATCCTTATAATATCTCCCAGAATGGGCGTAACTTCTGCTTTCTCATTGAAATAAATCGTGTTACGAGTCTGTTTTGCACCCTGGGTTAACCCCCCAGAAGGAGATACGGTTATCATGTATGCCCGGCTCACCTTTTCTGCGTCTACTTCACCTTTGAAATATGTGGTGGTTGTAGCCATTTTCGGAGTGATCCCATGTTCAGCATAGATCATATCACACCCTTCATTAACCCAGTATTCGATAACCGGTTCATCCTGATATTCATAGATAATGAGCAATCCGATTCCCTGTAAACATAATGTCCGCCCGTCATCTGCCGAATTCCTTAATGATATCGAATAAGTGCCATTTTCATGTATCAGGTCGCTAAGATCATAGGCATCTGTACCTGAAAAGAAATCGTATCTGGCTGCAAATCCTTTGGTATCGGTATATCGCAGAACAGGTGAAAACGGGCTGACAACCCCATGATGCATAACTGATGCATTGATCAGTGGAAATATACCTTCCAGACCTTTTTTGCTCCATACCCAGTAGGTATATGCCCGTGCAAATTTTATACTTGCATTTGCCGGAACAGCCACTTCGAAGTCAACCATGTAGGTATCATTGGAATTCATCTCTCCGCTGTATTTGCTGTTGCCGAGAGTGAATTCGACACCCCCCCGGTGCACATCATGATAAACAGTTGTCAGCGGCTTGTCACCAGCATATGATGCCGATGCCGGAAAAACCACTATTATCAGGAGACTAAGTAAAATTATACACGATTTCGTTGACATTGTTTGCCTCATCTGATTCAATTACATAGTTCTTCTCGTCGGCTATTGCTTTGAGAATATGCTCCCCCTCCCCAACTGTTACCATCAGTTCCTCTTCCACTGAAGAACTCCCGACCAGCTCCTGAATCTGCAGTGCTGCAATCCTCTCTTCATCAAGATACAGGTTGACATCAAATTGTTGGGCTGATGCCTCACCACTATTCTTAATGACCAAAGGAACGTGATAGTCCATTTGTTTGTGTTCGGTATCGGGCCCTGTACACCCGCTAAAACATACAGCTATAAGAAGAACTGCCATCAAGAAGGCTTTTTTTCTTCTGAAACATCCAATAACCAGAAATATCAATAACAGCGATGATGCTTCAGCCGGTCTGTTTTCAGTTTCAATTCTCACCGGATTTCCTATGGAAACCGACAGGTCGGATCTTGTATTAACATATACTTCTGCCTCATAGATATTGTTATTTTCATCGGACTCCTGTACTGCATCTTCCGGATCCACTATTATTTCCAGAAGATGGACTCCTGCCGTAGCATGCCAGTTAATCGTTGATCTGCTAACACCACTGGCATCCATATAGGCATCGTTCGCCGAAGTCTCACTGCCGTCAACATTTAACTTAATCTTGAAAATCCCTTCATGCAATCCACCCGGATTACCCATCACCACCGGGATCTCAACATCATATTCCTCAATAAGACTGTTTTCATCCATTTCAACTTCTATCGATAAATCAGGCATGGGATTTGCAGGAGTCTTCCGCTTTACTACAAGTGATGTGATGACCGGATGTAGATAGTCTTCACCTTCATCTTCTTCGATCTCTCCATCTCCATCCAGGTCACGTCCTGATAGGAAGGTAAGGACATTGTCTGCACGTGTATATTCAAGTACATCGAAGAACTCTATATCAAAGTAACTGCTCCGGTTGCCAGAACCAGAACATGCATCACCAATCGCCTCATTGGCAATATCTGTGACTCCGATATGGTATCCCATATCCAGAAGATATTGAGGTGTGGTCCCGAGCTGTTTTCCATTAAATTGCAGAAAATCCGGCAGGCCCTTTGAACCTGCCAGATACACCACCGTGAGATCTGCTCCGTCCAGACCGTTTTGGTCCTGCATATCATTGAAAAATACGGAAGTCTCATAATTCATATTCTCCTGCTTTCCGCTCCATCCCCCACCATGGAGATTCACATTCCCGTCATAGATCTTGTAGGCGATCTCGGGTGCATTCTTGTCTACATAGACTGCGGCGAGCACGGCGCCGTACACCCTGCCGTCAAGCTTATTGCCGGGTTCTCCCTGGCTTGTTTCAATAATCACCGTGTTCTCGCCGTTTACCACAATATCAGTTACATCATAGTATACCCAGTAAACCCCATGGCCTGAACAGTACACATTTGTACTTTCATCATTAATACCCATCAGCTGTACTGTATCCGTACTTTTGCCGTTTATGTCAACCTGGACCCACCCATCATACTCTTCCTTGCCGCCCCAGATGCCGACATACAGGCGTGCCCATCTGATAGAACCATCAGGCACATCAAATTCCTGGGAGTAAGGTGGAAATTCCAGGCCATGGCCGCCGTCAATATATACCCCACCATTAACCGTGCCCTGGGAAGCGATCCTAAACGGTATGCCGTCGTATGAATAGATTGCCTGGACTGGCGGAATAAACAAGAACAGTAGTAATAATAATAATAATATTATAATCTTCTTCATTATCTTTCACTTTATTTGGTATCTAATTTCGAATTATTTGTTTGTTGAAATATACTAACTGATGATATAGTATTACAATAAATAAATTACATGTTATTAAGTATTACGAATTTATACAAGATTATCCTTTACCAATTTATATTATGGACAAAAAGGGTGTAAAAAAGTTTGACGTTGAAGAAAATATAGCATCTTATCTGTATGTATACTTCTATCTACGGTAGCAAATAGAAAGTTATATGCCCTATCTTATGAACATCCCAATTTTTCTCTTGCCTTTTGAAGATGGCTGCCCGCCCTCTCCATAGCCTCTGCAGCCAGTAACAGTTCTGTTTCAATATCCCTAAATCCCATCTCTCCAGCCTCTACTGCTTGCTTTTTAAAGGTGGCTGCATGACTGTTATTATGTTCAATCCAGTGCTCCAGTTTCATCTTCAACTTTTCAGATTGCATACTATATCATAGCTCCACGCATTTTCCTGGCGATATCATATCCTATTATACCTCCTATCAGGCCGCCAATGGCTGCAATGCCCACTTCGCTCCAGGCATACCAGGGTGCATAATAGACCTTCCAGACCACAGGTGCAAAAAGGAAATAGAATAACCAGTAGGAAAACGCACTTCTTGAAATACCATAGATCACGGCAGTAGTCCGCCTATCCCCATAATCCCGTCCAAATAATATCACCAGGGCGTCCACTATCACTCCTTCGGCCATGTACCAGCCCATCCACATGATAACATTGGTGCCCCAAACCACCATTGCCACCAGTTCCACTACGGTAAACAGCAAGGTAGCTGTACCCGGTTTCCTCACAAGCTGGAGCGCTATCAACATCAGCACTGTTATGGGTATGGTGAAGAGCAGACCTCCAAGGGGTCCTAAAAGGTCGTTGAAGGTCTGCCAGAACCACCGGAATACAACACCGATGAGGCCGGCCAGAAGGGCTATTGTTATGAGATCGATTGTGGTAAACCACTCCAGGACCCTAAATTTCCATGCGACTGCAAAGACAATAACAAGGATCAGCAGACTCGTCAGAATAGTACCATAGGTAATCCAGGAGGGCGGAGGTATGATCTCCACAGTGTGAATTACCCTATCTGAATGGGTACCTGTATCATCAGTGTAACTGGTTGAGATGGAAAATCCTGCATCCTTCTTAAACTCGATTGAAACAGGTGGCTTGACCCCGAATATAAAGTCCACGGATTCTCCTGGCTTAAGTTCCTGGATTCTGGTCTTAATAGTCTGCCCTTCTACATTGATATCTGAAATCTCCTGAATAGACAGGTCAATATCCATTTGGAGGGGGACATCTACAACAACTTCAATATCATAGAGCGGCTTATCCCCGGTATTGCTCAGAGTGACCTGTGCCCTTTCATGCCATGTGACTCCCGCAATTAACTTATTTGGATCATATATCTCCTTACTTTTTAGGGGGATGGTCATTTCCACATCCAGATCAGCACCTGCCGGATTGGAAAAATAGAGAAGTATCAATAAGATGCAGATCAGCCGTTTCATTTTTTCCTCATAAACCTATAGGTAAAAAAAAGGATGCAAGCTGCCAGAATTATAATAACAGGTATGGGTATGCTGCTCTTTGTAGGGTCAGCCTGGGTGTACATTTCAAGGAAATCGTCTCCCATATCCTGCTGGTATTCTACAGCCAGCACTGCATTGAAAGGATGGAGGTATTCCTCTTTTCCCCGCTCAAACCGAACCGTGTTGTCAGCAGTGATAAGGAATTTCCTGACATCCCATCTGTCCAGGTCAAAATATGCTCCGGATTTTCTCCTCCCTACATCTTCACCCACTAGGTGGGAATTGAAATATAACCTGTCAACTTCGCCTTCGTTTCCTGCGATCATCATGGTCCACAGGGTGGCATTGGTCACCTCTTCAGGTACCTGGCCTTTGAATATCACATCTGCGCTGTCCTTTTTAGATACGTGGGACAGGACATTATTTCCCTCTGCAATCCAGTACCGTGTTTGCGGCATTGCAGGGTCTTTATACACCGCTGCCAGCACAATGCAGTATGGTGCACCGTTTGTATTATGATAGGTAACTGAAATTTTATTCATTCCCGGCCTAATTGTATCGGTAACAGTATAAACATAGTCCGCAACCCCCCATGCAGCTACATAGTCGGGTATGTTCTTTTTCCCCAGGCTATCTCCGTTGATACTGACCTCGATCCAGTCATTTTCGTTGTAGTTCCACATAGGTATATAGAGGCGGGCGTATTCAATATCCCGGGGCAGATCGAAGTATTCCACATAAGGGTCCTCATATGTCAAACCATGACCACCACCCACATACACACCTCCATGGACCTGACCTTCAGCTATCACATACAGAGGCGTTCCCTGACCCCTCCATTCACCGGCCGAGGTCATGGGAATCGACATAAGTAAAATCATAATACAATAAAAAAATCTCATGCTACCTCCCAGGAGCTGTTCCCCCGAATCCTGTGAAACTGAGATATAACCCGATACACATGAATACACAGATATAGGATAGGAAAATGTAGTCCAAATGTTTCAGTCTGAGTTCCTTGACGTATGTCCTGTGCTTTGTGGCCCTGAAAGCACGGGAATCTGCGGCGATAGCGATCTGTCTGCCGGTTCTTAAGACATTAACAACCAGGGGGAAAAAGAGATATCTCAGGGCTTTTATCTTATTGGTTATCCCCTTCATATTCAGACCCCGTACCTGCATTGCATTGATGGTGATGAGACATTCCTCGATCATGGTGGGTGCAAAGCTCACTGCCGTAGACACCATAAAAGCTATCTCGATTGGAAAACCGATACATCTATTTCCTATGGGAATGAACCGCACAATACCAGCAATAAGCTCGCTGGGATGGGTTGTAGATACCAGTAATAAAGCCGCACTTACTGTAGCTATGAATCTGAAGGACTGGATGAAACCGTACACTGCTCCTTCTTTGTATACATGGATGCCTCCTGTTATCGGGCCAAAAATTGGAAAGGATGCCGGGATTAAAGTAAATGTGGGATTCTCACCCCAATAATAGAATATTGATTGTGAAAACATGAATCCCAGGACCATGGTAAACAACACGAAAACGATTGAAGTGATCTTTTCCTTAGAAGGACGCAGCACTGCCCAGAACGGCAAGGTAGATGAAAATATTATTAAAAGGAGCCACGGAACGCCTACTATTATGGAAAGCACCGATATACTGAATACCCATATTAGTTTAATCCTTGGATCAATTCTATGGATTGCTGTTGTCTTTTGTTCATAACGAAATAATCCTCTCATTTGATCACTCAAAATTGTTATTACGATTTTTCCAAAAAGTATTACTCTGAATAAATATCTATATTATTTAAGTTAATTGGGATGAGGTGAAATTATATAATAAATATTCCATTTTCATAAAAATAATGATCTCTATACAAAATCTGACATACTGCTACCCAAATATTGAAATTTCTGCCCTTGATAATATCGATCTTGAAATCCATGAGGGTGAGTTCATTCTGTTACTGGGACCTAGCGGCTGCGGGAAATCCACACTTATACAGTGCCTAAACGGTATCATACCCAAGGTATCTGGCGGGGAACTGGAAGGAACAATATGGGTAAATGGGAAGGATGTGAGTAAACATAAGGTCCACCAGATGTCCACTGAGGTGGGGATCGTGTTCCAGAACCCTGATGCTCAGCTGTTCGGGCTGACCGTTGAGGAGGATGTGGCCTTTGGACCTGAGAATCTGGGGGTTGAGAGGGAAGAGATCCTAAAACGGGTAGAAAGGTCTCTGCAAATTGCAGGAATAGATGGATTGAGGGAACGTTTTACCTTCACCCTTTCGGGGGGTGAGAAACAGCGCACTGCCATTGCCGGGAACCTTGCCATGCAGCCGAATATTCTTGTGCTTGATGAACCCACATCTGATCTTGACCCCAGGGGAACAAGGGAAGTTCTCGAGACCATCCGGCGTTTGAACAGGGAGCTGAGCATTACCATCATTTTAATAGAACACAAGCTTGACGAGGTGATCGGCCTGGCAGACAGGACCATCGTGATGGACAAAGGCAGGATCATCCTGGATGGGAAGACGTGCGATATCTTCACCCAGAACCTTGATCTGTTGAACCATATCGGATTGTATCCACCCCATCTGATCCGCCTCTCAGAGATGCTGCATGTGAAGCCGTCCTATCGGGCCATATTTTCCCATCTTAATGGTATTAAGGACTCCTTTATTAATCCCCCTGATATCTTACATATCCCGGATAACGGACCGCATGTGGTATTTGAAGATGTTAGGTTCAGTTACCAGGACGGGACTGAGGTATTAAGAGGAATTGACCTGACATTAAGGCGCGGTGAATTTATTGCAATGATAGGACCCAATGGTTCAGGAAAGACAACTTTACTGAGCTGCCTCATAGGGCTCATTAAGCCTGATAAGGGACGGGTCATGATAGACGGACAGGATATCAAGAATTTTGGTGTGGCTGAACTGGCCAGGGAGGTAGGTTACCTGTTCCAGAACCCTGATTACCAGCTTTTTGCAGATACGGTCTGGGAGGAAGTGGCTTTCGGGCTCAAGACCAGGTCGATGCCTGCTGAGGAGATAGACACAAAAGTCGCCAGTGCCCTGGATATGATGCAGCTGGCAGAGTATAGGGACCGTCACCCCCATTCTCTCAGCCGGGGTGAGAGGCAAAGACTGGCAGTGGCTTCGATTCTCTCGCTTGAACCCGATATTCTGGTACTGGATGAACCCACGACAGGGCAGGACCGGGGGCATTTGAGCAAATTCTTGCATAAAATGAAGAAGTTGAACCACGCCGGAAAAACGATCATCCTGATTACCCATGATATGAGTATAGTTGCAGCCTATGCTGACAGGACCGTTATCATGAAAGAAGGTAATATCCTGATCGATGACAGCACGCGGCAGGTATTCTCACGATCAGATCTGCTGGAACAGGCATCCATAGAACCACCGATGATAACAAAACTCAGCCACCAGCTGCGTGAGGGCAGCGAAAAAGTACCGGTAATTCTTACCATATCAGAGTTAAAAGACCTGATGGGGAAGTCCTGAATCTAAGTATTGATTAAATACCAGCGTATGTAAATTATATTTTGGAAATGGCTGTATTTGAGATTGTCGGAAAAGTCCCGATCTTTCTGTTAAATTAACACACTGTCTCCATTAAAATTCTCGTTGAACAACCCTGAACAAATATTTCAGCGCAAAATCTGATGCGAAATCTTTTCGGGAAGATAAAACCATCGAATCACAAAATTAAAATATAATAAAACAAAGGTAAACATCCCACTATAATTTTCTTTCAAGGGTTAAGATTATGGAAGACTATGTTAGAGTTTCAGACATCAGTAATTACTTAAAGTGCCCCAGGATTGTATATTATACATACCAGGATCATCAGCCAGAAATGACCACAACTCCTGCTTACATAGCCACATTGCTGGTTAAAGAGATGGCTCATTCATTTGCTGAAATAATTACCTCAGAAAATTTGGACAATGATCTGGAAATGCTCCTTGAAGATTCAGCACTGAACCTTGCAGCAATATATCGAGATGATATTCAAAATTTAAATGATGATGTATTAACAGAATCAATTGAATTGGTACGTTCATGGCTTGGGGAGATTAAGGCCGGGATTATAGATTCTATTGAAAGGTTCAAAGTAGGCAGACTGGTATGTATGTTGACATCCTATTCTACAGAACCTGTGCTTTATTCTAAAAAATACCGCATATCAGGAACCCCTGATAGGGTGTTAATGTTGGATAAAGCAATCTCCCTCTCCATCATCCGAACAGGCAAGGCTCCAGATAATGGGATATGGAAGAACGATCGTGTTAGACTTACAGCACTATCCATATTGGTCGAGGAAGAATATGATTGCTTTGTCGAACGTTCAATAGTAGAATATGCCAGATATGGTATTGTGCGCGAAGTCCAGATCAAACGAGCTGACAGGAGGAAAGTTTTGGCACTTGCCAGCAGGATCAGGAAAATAAGAGCTGGTAAACTACCGCAAAGACCAGACTCTACACCTTGCGATTATTGTGGATATAAGTCCTTTTGTAGTGTTATTCCAACCCTTGCATCCCGTTTCTTTTAAATCAAATAACAATATTAAAGTAATGTGAAGTTATTGAACCGAAAAGTATTTACGAGCATAATTATAATATATGTTCGTATAGCTCCGAACAATGGGGTAGTATTAAACTTATTAAAATTAAAAGGTAGTGATACTATGATTGAAGTAACAGAATTAGCAGCAGGCGAATTGAAAAATTTACTTGAGCAAGAAAATAAATCTGATCATGCACTTCGGATATTTGTAGCAGGCATGGGATGCAGCGGTGTCCAGTACGGTTTAACCCTGGACAACAAAAAGACCGATGAAGATGTAGAATTGACCAGCAACGGAATTAAGCTGTTCATGACAGGTGAAGTTCAGGAATCACTGTATGGAGCTGAGATCGATTATATTGATAATGAACACGGCCAGGGATTTGTAATAAAGAATCCTAATGCGCCATCATGCGGGTCAGGCTGCTCCTGTTAAAGGAGCATTATAAAATTTTCAATATTTAACCCAAGATAGTGTCATATGACACTATCTTAGGTATAGTATGTATAATACTCTTCTGTATTATTCTTTAACATTCTTCCGTGTTTAATCCCTTGTTTTAGAGCTTTTTGATTTACAGGTAACAATTCTTGTTTTATACGTTCACTCAAGGCCAATTCAAGAGATGATGCCTTGACAATACCTGTTAATGCCATAATGGTCCCCAGAGCGACCACATTAGCTGTAACAGCCGCACCAGCTTTAACAGCCAGGTCTGCAAATGGGACGCTGTAGTGCTTGATGGGCGGTTGATGAATAACCTGAGATGAATCTATTATCAACAAACCTTCATCCTTTAATTCTGGAATGTACTTATCACACGATTCCTGGTTCAATGCCAGCAGCACATCCAGACTTTCAGGCATGGGATAATCGATTGGTTTTTTACTTATGACCAGGTTCGACCTGCTGGCACCTCCACGGGCTTCGGGTCCATAACTGCTGGTCAGACTTACATATTTACCATCATTAACAGCCGCTTGAGCCAGGAGAACACCTGCTAATATAAGACCCTGACCTCCTGAACCTGCAAGGCAGATATTGTACCTTTTCATGGGACATTACCACCTGCTTTTTGTATATTATTTCTATACTTGTCAAGATATTCAGGTTCTTCCTTATCCACAAGTACTCCTACCGGGAATTGATCAGCAATCTCTTCAGGAGTGAGTTTTTCGTAAGCTCCAATGGATAATGCATTCTCTTTATACAATTGAAGCATGTCCACCGGACCACCCAGCTTATTACGCCTGCCATATTGAACCGGACACTGGGCCATAGCTTCCACAACACAAAAACCGTGCTTACCAATACTGCGTTCAATAAGGCTGTCCAGCATCTTTGCATGATATGTAGTACTTCTGGCTACATAGGTAGCGCCACAGGCTTCTACCAGTTTGCAGATATCAAAGGGTTTTTCTATATTACCATAATGGGCCGTACTTGCCTTGTTGTTGGTGGGTGTGGTGGGCGAATATTGGCCTCCGGTCATTCCATATATATTATTGTTGATAATGATGGCGTTAATGTCAATGTTACGCCTGCAGGCATGTATCAGGTGGTTGCCGCCAATGGCTGTTGCATCGCCATCCCCCATGATCACGATCACGGTAAGTTCTGGTTTTGCCAGTTTGATGCCGGTAGCAAATGCCAGGGCCCGGCCGTGTGTAGTATGAAGGGTATTAAAGTCAAGGTATGTGCTCATCCTGCCTGAGCAGCCTATTCCGCTGACCAGCACGATCTCGTCCTTGGTCAATCCAGTCTTTTCAATGGCTCTGACCAGTGCACCCATTACTATTCCTGCACCGCAGCCCGGACACCAGACATGAGGAAATTTCTTGTCTGGCCGCAGATATTTATAAATAGCCTCTGAAGTCTGGATCATAATGCCACCTCTTCTATCTTTTTCATTATCTCTTCAGGTGTTATCAGTTCACCATCAACCCTGGTAACTTTAACTGCTTTGTGGGGGGATGATTTAAGAACTTCTCCATATACCTGCCCATAATTCATCTCAGGTACAATTAGTGTCTTCATCTTCCTGCTTGCATGCTCCAAATGGAACCTCGGGAAGGGCCAAAGAGTTATTGGTCTTATTAATCCCACTTTAAAACCTTCACCTCTGGCCATTTTCACAGCCTCTTTTGCAGAACGAGCCACACTGCCGTAAGCTATTATGCATATCTCGGCATCTTCTACCAAATATTCCTCAATTTCAATGATATCATGAAGATTATTTTTTATCTTATAGATAATTTTATTCAGGCATTGTTCCACTTCATCTTTGACCAGGGTGGGAAAACCCTGGCTATCATGTACCATCCCTGTCACGTGATACCTATATCCTTCTCCAAAGGGTACAAGGGGGGCGATCTCGCCGCCAGGAAGATCTTCATAGGGCTCGTACCATTCCGGAGGAACCGTTGGTTCTCGCTTATCAATGATCTCAATATTTTCCGGTATATGGATATTTTCCCACATATGGCCTACAATCCCATCCATAAGCACGATCACAGGAGTACGGTATTTCTCGGCCAGGTTGAATGCACGGATGGTCAGGGTATAACATTCCATCACAGACTGGGGACAAAGTACTATGCTTGGATGATCTCCATGGGTTCCCCAGCGGCTCTGCATCACATCTCCCTGGCTGGGCCTGGTTGGCATTCCTGTACTGGGACCTCCTCTCATTACATTTACTACTACACAAGGCACCTCGGCCATTGAAGCATAACCAATATTTTCTTGCATCAACGAGAAGCCTGGCCCGCTTGTAGCTGTCATGGACTTGACACCTGCCAGTGATGCTCCGATAATTGCTGCCATGCTGGCGATCTCATCCTCCATCTGGATGAATATACCCCCCACTTTTAGCAGTTCAACTGATAGAAATTCGGCGATTTCCGTACTGGGAGTGATAGGATAGCCACCGAAGAACCGCATACCTGCAGCAAGCGCACCCATTGCGCAGGCTTCATTACCCTGCAGCAATACTTCCTTTGCTTTCTTCATGCTCTTCCTCCTTTTTCGCCTTTTTACTCAGGGTTATTGCAAAATCCGGACAGTGTATATCACATAAACCGCACTGTATACAGTCTTCAGGTCTGGTGGCAATGGGAGTCCCATTCGGACCGCGCTCTAATACATTTTTCGGGCAGACCGATATGCAAATGCCGCATTTCTTGCACCAGCTTGAAAAAATATGAACTGGTTCATCTTTGTCCTTATTCATTTCAATAGCCGCTAATTAAAGATATTTCAATTAGTTTGCTTGTTAATGTTAAATAAGTATTTTCCTAAATAACCAGCCAGATACCAGAGATCATTATAATTGTGCCCAACAACAACTGCTGGTTCACTTTTTCACCCAGGAATTTCACGGCAAGCAGACTGGAGAACAATGGTGTGACCGAGCCCAGTGATGTGGCCTGGGCTGTACCGATATGGGTCAGGCTGATAAAGAACATGTAACTCCCCAGCCCCATGCCAAATATTCCCCCCATGCCCAGGATCGCAGATGACCTCTTATCCAGTTTAAGAGCAGCGGTAGGTCCCTTATCGACTGAAAAAAGCAGGTACATTGTCATTACCGGCATGGGTAAGCTGATAAAAGCCGCCCAGATAGGTTCCACATCATACAGTCCGGTCCGGGTGGCAATGATGGAAAACGCGTAGCATACGGCAGCGGAAAGCGTAAAGATCATGCCAAGCCTGGGATTCTTTTCACTCCCCGATGCTTTCTCTCTGCTGAGCACCCATATACCTGTGAAGAGCAGCAAAGTACCTAAGACGAGACCTGATGTAATTTTTTCATTCAGGATCAGGTGGCTGAGCAGTATAGTTAATAATGGAAAAGTGAATATCAGGGGAATTACCCGTGAGACCGATGCATATTCCAGGCCGCGAAAATACAGGTATCCTCCGATGAAAAGCCTGAGTATCCCGCCAAGTGACAGGAAGAGGAAAGCCATGAGCGGTATGGCATAATCTGAACTGTGAAGCAGCGTGTTCACCAAAAACATGAAAACCATGGCAAAAAAAGTACGGATAAGCACGGCCGGAAGTGCCTCCACATCCTGAAGTCCTTTTTTATACAATATTGCGGCTATGGACCAGAATACTGCAGCCATGATGGCCGCAACCTCACCTATCATATGATAGGCGAGATGCTCTGTCATATTATTAAAGTTGCCGATGATTAATGTGCTGAAAAGGTCTCATTTAAACGAGAAATGTGTGGCAGAATGGTCACAAAAAAAAGAAGGAGAAGCCCACTCCCTTTAAGTGCAATTGTGAAGCTGGAATTTGTAGACCTAAAGATTCTGCATGATACGATCCTTCTCTAGTATGCCATATGATATGCCAGTTTTTTCTTGTTTTCGAGTTCCAATTGGCTATATAACGCCTCATACAGAGCCATTATTTGGTTCGCATCTGTGGGGTCTTCCAGCTGTCGGGAAGCTTCCCTGAAAGCTTTCCATACATCTTGATGCTGGTAATTGATACCCTCAACGGTCTTTTTTACAATAGGCTGGACCTTTCTTTTTATTAACTCTTCCTGATTTTCCCGATTTGCATTGAAATTTTT
>JACUTQ010000041.1 GCA_014859725.1 Methanosarcinales archaeon
ATTACGGTTTCAGAGATTTGAAAAAGCTCAATTTTTGGAGGTGTGAAGTATACATACCAAGATAATCTGTTCTTCTGTGAGGTGCCGTTTGTAGAATGGGTACCTTTGGTCTCGGGAAATTTCATACCACAGGTTTTACATTTGAATTATAATGAATGATTCTGAAAACTTTAAATGTCTGGACTGCTTGCGATATGATCCTGCTGAAGATATGTGTGAGATGAATGGAAATTGTAATATACAAATATAGTTGACAGGTTATTCCTCAAATATGGAATCAATTAGCTCAAGTCTATTGTTGAGAATTTTATCAATAGTGGATTCAACATCATCATAATTTGTGAATCCATCATATTTCCGGTTTAATCGCTTCTCCCAGTTTTCCTTCACTAAAAATAATATTTTCGAGTATTTTTTTAATAATTCAAACCTTTCAATTTCAAATTCCCTGGCTATTCTGTGATTTTCAAACACATCTTTGAGTATCGCATGCAATTGTTTTTTATCATAATTATGATCTGATAATTGTTTATTTACTGCCTTGTAATAATCCAGGTTTTTCTGGTTAGTTATATTGAAATCTTCCATAATATCCCAAATATTATTAACAATTTGCTCGGCTTCAAGATTTCGCTCACTACCAATTTCCTCTACCAGTATATTTGTTCCTGCGTTATTTTTTTTCGTAGAAAAATGAGGTGTTTTCCATTCGGTCTGCAAATCAGCGGCGAACCGTGCAAGCTTATCCAGGTAAAAAGTAATATCAAATAAATTCTCAGGCATTGAGCCCATTTTTCCTTTTAATAAATTTATCGGATTTTCATTGAACTCGTTTTTCTTATATGATTCCAATGTTGTACCACCGTTAAGGTTCTTTAATTGGTTATAATTGTACAACCACCTGTTCCAAAAATTTTTTGATTGTAAAGCATTGTCTTTTAAAAAAATAAAATTTTTTTCTTTATCAGTTACCAGGCCATTAGGAATTAATACATTATTGGTAAGGTCTTCAAAAAATTTTACTTCCTCTTCCAGCTGTTTCATTTTTCTTTCCTGACGAGCTTTTTCAGCTTGAATGCGCCTGACATTACCACTTAAATAATCCGGAGCGTTTTCAGAACTAAGATCAATTAATCCTATGGAATTGATATTTTGGTCTATTTCACTCATGTTTTCCACCTATAGAAATGTTTATTTGATTTCATATTAAAATAGTAGAGTGAACACAGAAGTTTATAATCGTAGCATTTAATTTATCAAAATGATCATGGAACGTAGAAATATAACACTTGAGAAAAAACATCTGGACATATTATCACCATTACTTAAAAAAAACCAGGATAATATAAGCGCCAGCATTAGAGAGATCATTGACTTTGCAGATATAATGATAAAAAGCTATGGAAGTATTGAAAATGCAATAGACGATGCTGTGTCAATTGAAAGAATTGAGAACCAGCGTTTGCTTGTAGACCAGGCCATATGGCAATGGATACTTGAATGTAGTCGCGGTTTACTTCCTGAAAAAGGGATCGTAGAAAGCTTAATTGAACCTCATTTTTTTTCAGATATTGAAGGATTGGCGACTCAGTTCAATGATCTATGCATTAACCTCGGCTGGAAGACTAAAATCAATTTCAAAGAACCTATCATATATATTCTGTCAGGTGGAAGTGAAAACCAGCGTGAGTTAATTGCAAAGCTGATCTGCTCGTGTCTCATCGATCAAAAAATTGGAATCAATGTATTATCACATAGATATTCCCTCACTAAACTTGAAATGGTTGAGAGGAACAGTCAAAATGAAGCTTATAATGATTGTTTAACACAACTGGGATATCTGGATACTTCAATAAATGAGATCAAATCGCGACAAGAATTCTGGAATTACCTCATCAAGACACACATTTATAACGGTTATCAAATGGTTACGGTACATAGGAAAAATTATGAACATTTGACTTCTGGTATAAAACCTGTTGATACAGATATATTTTCAATATTTTCAGGAATGCCCTGTATTAACATCAATCTTCAACAACTTCTGCCTGTTATTAAATCGGTATTTGAGACATCCGGGATAGTAGACAGAGTTGAGATCGACCAGGATACGCTAAAAATCTTCCATTCTTATACTATAGACAAAGCAATTAAGGCAATAACCAGGACAGTATTGAATATTCTTGAACAAAATGGATACCACTATGAAGCAATTCAAACCTCAAGTATCATTATTTTACAGCATAAGACAGAGATCGATGGCAGGATAACAGAATTGGTTGACAATCTGATAAGTTCAAAGGGCAATTTCAACCATGAATTGATGACCTTTTTAATATTCCTTGATGGTATTAAGGATAAAAGCCTAATTAATAATAAGGCTAATGAATTGGGATTCAGGATGGGAGAACAAATATTAATGGAATATGAAAAAGAATTTAACATTACAGATTGGGACCTCGAAAAGTTTAAGGATGCATTTTCAGATATTGATCAGAAGGTAGGACGGGAATCAAATCTTGAATTAATTGATGCTAACGTCATGCATTATATTGTAAGTAAATGCCAAATAGCACACAGGCATGGGAAATTTAAGATACATTTATGTAATCTTACCAATGGCCTTTTAAAAGGGGCTGTAGATTATGCCTTCAAAGGCGATGCAGTGATAAAAGTTGAAAAAATGATCCCATCAGGGGACGATTTTTGCGAATTTTATATTGTAATTGAGATTAAATTAAAAATGCCGATTGATGAATCATATGACTTATAATAGATGTGAAAACATATTTGCCTCGACCAGGACATATTGGATATTAAACCTTCAACACGTGACAAGGTATCCTGTTACTCCCACTTTACTCATTGTTGTGTGAGCTTATATGCTGGTAAAAACCACTGGCTCGGTCATATTATCGGTACTTATAAAATAAAATGATAAATACGAATGATTTTCCCAGGGGTGGAAAATACTTTGTGATCATAAATATTCATGAATAGATTGAAATATAATATTAGAGCAATATCAGTTAATGTGTAATGTGGTAAATGTTGTCATTACAGTCAACTTGGCAATTAAATTGGATTTAGCAGCCATTGCTGAAAAACTAAAGGTATCTTACAATCCGATCACCTTCGATGGCGTCGTATATCGCATTAAATCTCCTAAATTTACCGCAATTTTTTTAAAAAACGGCAAAATCGTTTGCAATCTCATGAAACTGGAAGACCTGAAACCCTGGCAGTCTGCATTTGAAGATATACTCAGGGATCTGGGTATAGAATTTTCAGAGATAAAACCAGAAATACAGAATATTGTCACAGCATCAGATCTTGGAAGGACACTGGACATGGATCAATTGATAGTACAGCTTGGATTTGAAAATGTAGAATATCATCCAGAGAATTTTGTGGGTCTGGTGTACCGCGTGCCTGAATATCATGCCACACTCATGATTTTCAGGAGCGGAAAGGTCAATATTATGGGAACGAAAAAACTTAAAGATACCAGATTGGCTTTTAAAAAATTAAAAGAAATGATAAATATCGAATAGATTCGAAACGTATATCGAGAGGTTAATAACTGTAGGCCCCTATGTTCCAGACACTCCTACTGGGATCAGCCCTTGCAGGGCTCCTTGCATTCCTTGCAGGTATCTTTGAGAACGAGGATTCAGATGCCGGTTCTGCCAGCAATCCCAACTCACAGGTCCAGCTGGCACCCCAGATCGGGCACCTTCACAGATATTATAACAAGGCCATAGCAGGTGAACCACCACAAAATGCACTGTGGGCGACCCTGGCCGCCACTGTGGCATATCTGTTGATCGGACATCTTTCAATCTTAGGATTAAGCGGCATCCAGAGTGTGCTTATAGCAGCTATTATCGGTTCCCTTATCTCTGCACTGATGCAGGGATTGTACGGCTTACTGGCTCATGTTTCACGGGTTGCAAGCATGAAGAACTTTAAACAGATTCTGTATTGGGACAGTCTGGTTTCAGCTTTACCTCTTTCGATGACCTTCGTGTTCTTATCTGCCCTGTGCCTGACCCTGCTGGCCTTTGTGATCCACTCTCTGTTAGGTAGTCCTTTCTCAGTCCCACTCATTGCCATGTTCTTGGGTTTCACACTGGGAGCCATTGGTTCATCCACTGGAGATGTGCACTATGGGGCCGAACGCCTGTATCAGCACTATAAATTCGGTTCTGGCATTGCCATATCAAAACAGGGTGATATTGATGTAAAAGGCGAATACGGCTACCGTAACTCGGTAGATACGCCCTACTTTACTATGCGTTTCGGAGGTCCGGTGACAGGCCTTACTTTCGGGCTATTAATATTCATTGATGCGGTCTCCAGGATATATGGTGGACCATGGACTTCTGTTATCTTGGTATTTGCAGCGATTGTTATCATTTTTATATTCATAGTCTATCTTGAAAAATATACCCGGGACAAATATGGTCCCTTTGAGGAGGGGAATTGAATGGAGCCCCTGATCTCGATGTTACTTATTATTGCAGGCGGCGTGCTGGTGGGTGTATGCGTCCATTTCATCCCAGCCAGTGCGGTAGGCGCCATGTCAGCCTCTACAGGCATAGCTACAGGTCCTTCCATGCTCTCATTCGGTGCGGGCCTGGCCGGTATTCTGTCAGCATCCTTTTCTCTGGAAGAAGGACTGACAGTGATGCTGGCCTCGGGGGCTGGCGGTTCTGCACTCATGATAATACTTACTATACTTGGTGGAAACCTGGTGAACGCCTTTGGAACTGGCGTGCCCCCGGTCTCGGGTCAGACAGCCAACAAACTGTCAGTACTAGGCACCAGTACCAAGGATGTGATCACTGGCTGGGAACAAAAACCCTATATTACTCCAGGTACTGACGGCCATGGTATGCCTGTGCAGACTACAGTCAGCGGGATCATTGGGGGAGTAATAGGGGGCTGGGGAGGTGCCATGGTGTTTTATGGAGTATTCACACTGTTCTCACCTTTCAGTGTTGAAGCTGCCAGCCTGTCAGGAATGGTCGCAGCTGGTATATTTCTCATCAACTGCGTACTGCCAGCATATACCCTGGTGGGAAAGACCGAAGGTATGTTTGATAGAAAGATATTGAGAACACCAAAAACATTCCTTTCATGCCTTATTGTCAGTACTTTCCTGGCTTTGATCATATACTCGGTATCACAATATTCGGGGGCGGCCTGAATGAGTGTAGACACAGGTGCCACGCCGACTGGTGAAACCGATATCAAATCCATCAGGTTATTTGCTATTGCAATTATTGCAGGATTGGCAGGAATTATGCTTGAAGAAAAAATCAGTTTCGTCTTCATTCTGGTGCCTGCCATATGGCCAGCTTTCTTAAGCAGTGCCAATGGCGTGCGCAGCCTGGCAAGTTACGGCCTGGGTACTGGCACCTCATCTATAGGGTACTGGGGTACGGCAGTGGGTGCAACCACAGTATATGCGGGCATGCTGCTGGGACTAAACCCGGTAGTAGAAATCGCATTGGCTTTAGCTGGTGGAGCCATAACAGGGATCTGCGCCCAAAAGATAATTAAAATGAAGATCCCGGTTATGATACGGGAATCTGCAATCCTGGCAGCAGTAACAGCAGTGATAATCAGGTTCCTTATTGGACTGTTTCCCCAGCAGGTAACGATTTTGTTCCCGCTCATGTATATTGCAGTGACCTTGGCGGTGTTGCATCCCTATAACGGCAGCATGGGTGCAGGAGAGAACCAGCGCAGGACCCTGTGGCTGTCTTGTGTGGAAGCATCCATGACCACAACTGTATTCGGACTATTACTATTACTTATGGTTCCTTCCTGGGGTAGTGCTGGAGTATTACTTGTAAGTGCCTTGGGATTTGCAGTATTTTTTATTGGCTGGTATCGCAACGTGAAAAAAGATATCTACGGAATGGCCTGGACAGGTTTCCCGGCTGCTGAACATTGAGGTGAAGAAATGTATGCCATAATAGATCAGGAAGAGAAGATTGCCCTTGACCCGTATAATGGTGTAATCGCCTTAATGGATGATTCCAATGTGGAAGCAAACCTGGGCCCTGTATCTGACAGGATCGATGTACTGGATTCAATTGCAAACGACCTGTTGCATTCTCTTGACCCAAGATCGACACCTCTTATTTCACATCCCAACAGGGAAGGTATTTTCCTTAACCTGGGCAAGATCACCAATCTGGTGTACGGCCTCATCCTGGGTCTGTTAATGAGTATTATTGTCCTTTATATCCTCTATGGAAGTGGTCTGTAATGGGTTCCACTGTACAGAACTGGCCTCCGGTATCAGGAGAATACCTGACAGGTGATCCTGAATCCCACGTTGCTGTGGTCACCCTTGCCAGCGAACTGGATAAGGAGCGCCTTACTAAGCGATGTGCTATTTCAGGTACCATGAAGACCGAGAACATCGGGATCGAGAAAGTGGTTGCCAATATTGTTTCCAATACCAATATCCGGTACCTGGTAGTATGCGGTGCTGAGGTGCACGGCCACCTGGCAGGGGATGCCATTAAAGCCATGCATGAACACGGTATCGATGACGAGGGGCGAATTAACGAAGCCAATGGTGCCATTCCATACATTACGAACATCGATTCCGAGACAATCGATATCTGGCGCTCTCAGGTGGAGATAATCGACCTGATGAACGTGGAAGATCTGACCAGGATCGAGGGGGCTATTGACAACCTGGCCCAAAAAGAAGAATTCGAGGGCGAGCCCATACTGGTTTCCTTTAGCGGAGGAGGCCAGGAAACTGTAAGTGGTGTAACTGTAATGTCTCCGGAACTGGTCTCGCTGGAAGCCAGGATAAGGAGTATTGAATCTGAGGTCAAGGATCTGGGTAAGGTGCAGAAGGTCATGTCAGGACTGTATTCAGGCGTGTTCCAGGGTTTTGTTATCGGTTTTGTGGTAACATTTATATTGTTGATATTGAGGCGGTTGATATGAAAGAGAAACAGCATACAATTCCCATGATCGGCGACCCCAATACCAGGGAGATCGACAGGATGGTTACGGACCTTGGGCGCAGGGTAATGATCATAGGCAGGGATCAGCGCACGTTTGCCGGGGTATCTCACCCAGCAGCCAGGCTGTACCTGGTGCTGGGATTACTGGTTGGATTGATACTGCTGCTGTTGGGAGTGATACATTATGGATTATGATTCAATGATGGAAAGACTGGATAAGATCGAGACTACTGTGGAATTCTCAGCTGGTGAGATTCTCCAGCAGAGGGGAACCATGATAGGCAGGTGGCTGGGTGTGCTATATGGTATGGTGGTAGCTCTAATCCTGGTCAACCTGCTTGGGATTTAGGTGATAATATGTTCAAATATGCACGGGATCAGAAAGTAATGGAGATCGGGAGCGTTAAGATCGGTGGCAATGTGGGAGAGAACCCGACAGTGTTGATACCCACCATATTCTATGACGGTCATAACATTGTAGATGATAAGAACAATACCTTTGATGAAAAAAAGGCGGAAGAGAAGATACGTGAAGTTGAAGAGGCAGGAGATAAACACCACATTCCCTATATCTTCCAGGTGGTAGGACTTACTCCTGAACTCATGGTAAAGGGACTGGATTTTGTAGCAGACCACACCGAAGCGCCATTAATAATTGATTCTGCGGACCTGGAATCCAGAATTGTAGGTCTGGATCATGCTTCACAGAACGGCTATGCCCGACGTACCATGTATAATGCAATTAACATGATGATCGATGAGGAGGAGATAGCTGCCCTCACCCGATCCAAGATCGAAGCTACGGTAATTTTAGGATTCAACATGCAGGATCCGTCAGTGAAAGCACGGGTTGCGCTATTAGAAGACGGGGGTGGGTTCGTAGATAAAGGTCTGCTCACCATAGCAAAGGAATGTGGGTTCGAGAATATCCTCTACGACCCTGGAGTGCAGCCCTTCGGCCAGGGTGCAGGTTCCTCATTCAGGCTGCTTTCAACGGTCAAGGCGCTGTATGGTCTGCCGACTGGTGTGGGTGCCCACAACATACCCAGTTCCTGGGCCTGGCTGCATAAGAATGCAGAAAAGGAATATCGCAGGATCGCTGATATCTCAGCCAATACTATTGGCATTACAGCCGGGGCCAATTCACTGTTCATAGGACCTGTGGAGAATGCTAAGTATGCCGCACCTGCTGTAGCTATGACAGATATTCTAATGGCAGATTCCTTGCAGGATTTCGGCATCGAACATGCAGAAGTTCATCCATACGAACTTGCGTGAGGTCGAAAATATGGTACGATTCGGCATAGAATTTTTGGCCAATGAACCGGCAGATAAACTGGCAGATATGATCAGGTTCTCTGAAGAGAATGGTATTGAATTTGCCTGGATAACAGATCACTATAATAACAGGGACTGCTTTTCACTGCTCACCTATATTGCTGCCAGGACATCTACGATCAAATTAGGAACCGGAGTAACAAATCCCTATACCAGGACTGCTCCGCAACTGGCCTCTGCAATTGCCACTGTGAATGAGGTATCTGGTGGCAGAGCAGTGTTCGGAATAGGTCCCGGAGATAAAATGACATTTGAGAATCTGGGAGTGCAGTGGACCCGGCCTTTGCAGATGGTCAGGGAGACCGTGGAAGTGGTAAAACAACTCACTGCAGGTGAATCCGTTTCCTACAATGGTAACGTGGTCTCAATAAAAAAGGCAAAACTAAATTTTGGTAAAAGGGCAGTGCCCGTGTATATCGGCGCACAGGGTCCTGGGATGCTCAGACTTGCCGGTGAGCTGGGGAATGGCGCTTTAGTGAATGCATCCCACCCCAGAGACTTTGAATTTGCTGTGAAGCTGCTAAAAGAAGGTGCAGCAAGTGATACAGATAGGGATTTTTCACAGTTCGATGTGGGTGCATATACCAGTTTTTCAGTAGCAGAGAATCGAGAAAAGGCCGTGGCTGCAGCCAGGCCAGTGGTTGCTTTTATCACCGCAGGTTCACCACCTGATGTTCTAAAGAGGCACGGGATACCACAAGAGGATAGCACCAGGCTCAATGAAGCCTTTAAAAAAGGATTCAAACGGGCAGTACAGGAAGTGACTGATGATATGATCATGGCATTTTCGATTTGCGGTACTCCCGGAGATTGTATCGAGCAGATCCATGAATTGATCGAGGCAGGAGTTACCCAGATAGTGGTAGGTTCGCCCATTGGTCCTGACAGGACAGAAGCCATCAAGCTGGTAGGTAAAGACATTATCCCGGCTATGGGGTGAGGAGTAATTTTATGGCATATATGAATAAGATTTTGAGAGTTGACCTGACAGCAGGTAAGATCACAGATGAAAAGCTGGATGAGCAAACAGCAAAGATGTTTATCGGAGGCAGGGGTCTGGGTGCAAAGATAATCTCTGATGAGGTGGACTCAAAGACCGACCCGCTAAGCGCTGCAAATAAGATCGTATTTACTACCGGACCCCTTACCGGGACAAAAGCCCCTACATCGGGACGGTTCAGTGCATCATTCAAATCTCCACTTACCAATACCCTTACAGACTGCCATGCAGGCGGTCATTTCGGACCATGGCTAAAAATGGCAGGGTATGATGCTCTTATAATTCAAGGAAAGGCGGATGAGCCTGTATACCTGTCAATATCTGATGAAACTGTTGAACTCTTTGATGCATCTGAGGTCTGGGGAAAGAACACAAGCCAGACTGACGATATTCTTGGGAAAAAACATGACGGTAAGGTAATGTGTATAGGATCTGCCGGAGAAAAACAGTCTTTGATCTCAAGTATTATGGTAAATGCCAAAAGGGCACTGGGCAGAGGTGGCATTGGTGCCTTGCTGGGTTCCAAGAACCTCAAAGCAATAGTGGCTTTAGGTTCACAGAAGATCGCGATTCAGAATGATGGGTTCGATCGGGCAGTGTTTGAGGCTACGGCGCTCTTGAAAGAGAAAGCTGTTACCGGAGAGAGCCTGCCCAGCCGGGGTACGACAGTGCTTGTTCATGTAATCAACATGAATGGTATGTATCCGGTCAAGAACTTCCAGGAATCACAATGGCCTTTTGATAAAGCAGAACTCACAAGCGGCGAGCGGATCAGAGATGAGTTTTTTTCAGGCCGCCAGGGATGTTATGGCTGTCCGATTGTGTGCGGACATAAGGTCAAATTGGAAGATGGCAGGGAATTCAAGTCGCCTGAATTCGAAACCGTGTGGTCCTTTGGGGCAGACATGGATAATACTGATTTCGCTACTATTGCAGAAGCTGGGGTACTTTGTGACCAGTATGGTCTTGATACCATTTCCGCAGGCGCTACCATTGCAGCAGCAATGGAACTGGAAGAGATGGGTAAGATCAATGAAGGATTGAAATGGGGTGATCGTGAAGTCATTTTGCGGGCCGTCCACATGATGGGGAAAGGGGAAGGCTTTGGTGAGGAACTGGCAAAAGGTTCCAAACTATTGTGCGAAAAGTACGGAGCACCTGAAGTATCCATGGCAGTTAAAGGAATGGAGATGCCTGCCTATGACCCCAGAGGAGCAAAGGGCATGGGTCTTGCATATGCCACATCCAACAGAGGCGGATGCCACCTGCGGGCTTATATGGTGTCTCCCGAAGTGCTGGGAACCCCAAAGGAAATGCTGGACAGGTTCTCGACTGATGGTAAGGCCAGATGGACCATGGATTTCCAGGACATCAGTGCTTTTGTGGATTCCCTGGTATTATGCCGGTTCACCCAGTTCTCACTGGGAATTGACAATTATGCTGAGATGTATGCTGCAGCAACAGGCATAGAGTTCGATGCTGCGGATCTGATGAAAGTGGGTGCAAGGATATACAATATTGAGCGCATGTATAACCTGAGTGCAGGTCTTTCAAAGGAAGATGATACCCTGCCTAACCGGTTGCTGAACGAGCGAGTTACGGCCGGACCGGCCAGAGGGCAGACTGTCAAACTTAAAGGAATGCTAAAGGAATATTATGATCTTCGCGGATGGTCAAAGGAAGGGGTGCCGGAAGCATGGAGATTGAAGGAATACGGTCTTGATAGAGGTGAATAATATGGCTGGAGAAGTTAGTCAGCTCAATCTTGATGAGAAGGTAGTGGGCGATGCGATCGCTGCCCAGAAGGCATCGGTGTCGTGTATCAAAGAGTACAGGTATGATGATTTTTTACTTGAGCATGCCCGCCCATTCGTAGATGTGGTGGAGAATTTCCAGCGACATCCTGATCAGTCAGAAGAAGCCATGGACCTGTACCGGCAGTCACTGCTGATACATTATGATGTACTTACATCTCTCACAAAAACTGTGACTGCCATGGACTGTGCATTTCTGGAATGGCAGCAGACTCCTATCACCCTTGATGTGATGTACAGGCACGACCCTGATTTCAGGGATGCTATTGAGGAGTTTGTAAGGACCATTGACGAGTCCGACGACATTATCGGTATTGAGGCTACAAGGGTGCATAACGGTTTTTATGGTATAATATCTTCCAAGGATTTCGCAGCTCTTCCGGGTAGTACTTTCAATGTAATTGCACAGATAATTGCCAGAACCCCTATTGACAAGAAATACAAGCAGGCCATTCTGGCTGCCAAGTCGTGGGGATTGAATGGTATCTATGTGTTCGGGGACCGCTACACCAGAGTGTTGCAGCGGTGCCGCAATGTGCAGACAGCTATTGAGGAAGAGAAACGTTATTTGAAATGGATCTGGACAGAACCTTCAAAGGTGATGCTGAAACTTATGGGGACGTTTGGGCACAGTTCCTATGATCGGTTCAAGTATTTCGATATGTATGAAAAGAAATTCACGCCATATATCGAAGCAGCTTATGATGCAGGGGTCCATGTAGCCAATATTGTGATGCTGCCGACCCATGTGGGTGATATAGGCCACCATATCGGTCCTTCTTATTTCCATATTTGTAAGGATGATATGTGCATGGCGATTTTGGAATCGGTATCCAATACTGTGTACGATACGCTCGGTACTGCACTGGCAATGGGAAAGATCAAGAGCCCCTTTGATGTGGCCTCAGTAGCTACCGGTGCCAGTGCTTCTGCAATGTCAGAGATCCTTGAATGGGACGGATTCAATGCCGACATGTTCCAGGACCTGTTCCAGAAACGGTTCAAGAACTATGTTATGACCCATCCCTTTGACAGACCCATGGTTGGCGAGTTGCATATCAATGACTGGATGGACTTTGTGACACGTGGCGAGAGGATCAATGCACCTAAACCCAGAGGTCTGGGCAAAAAGGTATCAGGAGTGCCAATAGACCTCTCAGCTATCAGGTTAAATTCAAAATTGAACAATCCCCAGTGGTACACATATCCTTATACTGGTATCACAGTGCGATCCACTGCCCTGCTACGGTTCGTAGACCAGCCATGCCTGCTGGCACCTGAACCCCCAAGTATTGTGGGAATGGTGAATGCAACAGTGTTGAATCCAGAAGTACCAATGGCGCCGGTGCAGATGTGTAAGAACTGTGCCACGAACAGGTTCCTGCCAGCCAAGTGTAATTACTGCATGTCGCCTGATTTGAATTCTGTGATGTGAGGTGCTGAAAGCGGGTACCAGCCTGCTCTGGATGCCATGAACAAGGGCGCTACGATAGACCAGATCGAGATCTGCACCCGGACGTGTGTTAAACATGACATCGATATCAGGTCATCCTTCATGGTCGGGATCCCAGGAATTGATACTAAAGAAGAAATAAAACGAACCTTTGAAGAGATTCACAAAATGATATCAGTGTACGGTGAACAGGATCGACTTGAACATATGGATATTTTGTTGTCCTTCTTCACTCCATATCCTCATACGAAATTATATCAAACAGGCCTTGAGAACGGATTGGAATCCCTTAATACTCTTGAAGATTGGGGTGATTTTGACCAATTCGATTTTAAGGCTCCGTGGATGCCCGATAAATATTATGATCTTGTTAAGGAGTTCAGGGACGGTATGCCGTGGAATTCGGGGTGCGAGTTTGATGAGTGGTGCAAGATCTATGAAGGAATTATGGATGAGCTGAATACCAGAAATAACATAAAAACCTGATGCAAAGATATATCTTAATATAATAGTAGTGAAATAATTTCTAATATCATCTCTTCTTTAATATCTCAATTCCACCATCAGACATGCCTACATAAACCTCATCCACATTCCCAAAAATACCATGTTCTACCACCCCAACACATCCAGACAATTCAAATCCCAGCTGTTCAGGATCATCAATTTCCCCAAAATCAGCATCCACTATAAAATTCCCATTATCAGTTATTACAGGCCCATCCTTACGTGTAGCCATTCGTAACACTGGATCCCCACCAAGCTCTACAACCGCTTTTTTAACCAGTTCCAGGGCATTAGGCATAACTTCCAGGGGAACTGGATGATTTAGAATATCCACAACCTTCTTTTTATCAACTAGCACCACAAAACGCTTTGCAGAGCTGGCTACAATCTTCTCATTAGTATGTGCAGCTCCACCTCCTTTTATCACAAATAGATTTTTATCTACCTGATCAGCACCGTCAATTGCAATGTCCACTACCGGGTTCTGAGCAAGTGTTGTAAGCGGTATATTACAATTGATCGCTAACATTTCCGATTGATAGGATGTAGGAATTCCAAGAATATTCAGTCCTTGTTTGACCTTCAGTCCAATGGCCTCAATGGCAAAAGCAGTAGTAGAACCGGTACCAAGACCAACTACCATTCCATCTTTCACAAGGTCTGCTACAGCATGGCCAACGGTTTTTTTTTCAAGGGTATTGGATTTTCCTGTTCTATCCTTCACTGAACTCATGTAAACACAAATCCATTATAGAACATTCGAGAATTATTTTCAAGCATTTGCATTAATCCTCATATCTTTGCGCCCTTTGTTGGTGAAATAGCATAAACAACTATGCTATGATGCCCGCTCTATATAAAGTGAAACATAAATGTTTTATGTCCCACTACTAAAGCGGTGCAAATTCACCTAACCACTCATTAATCCATATTTGGAAATTGAATGTTGATCCCCGTGGCATTCCAGGCATTCATCAACTTTGTACTCAATATATTCTGGATGCACATCTGCATGACAGTTTCTGCAGTCACTCGCTTGTTGATGTTTCTGGTGACATTCAACACATTGTATATTGGCATGTTTAGATGCATTGTCCTGGAATTCCAGATAACTATTAGGATGACATTTTGCGCATTCCTCAGGTCCTATTAGTGGACTGAAATTCAGGGCTTTTGGCGTGTGCGGTTGGTGGCATTCTGTGCAGTTATAAGGTATGTCCTCACCATGTAACAACTCTTTATGACAGGTCAGGCAGGCAGGAAGGAACTTATGTTCTGTATGGCAGGTATAACAGCTATCAGGTTGTTCTGAATGTTTATCCTCAGAAGCTTTCAAAGCATCATAAACCTCACTGTGGCATTTGGCACATCCCCTGTCAGTTAAAATTGAATGACTATGATGGCAGGTTATGCAGTCTTGATCGCCTGTGTCAATTCCACTTGCTACATGATAATGTTCACCGTGACAAAGATCACATTCTGCATATGCAGGTTTATCCCCGAATTCATGGCAACGACCACATTCGGAGGGGACCATTTCAGCATGTACACTAAGACCAGTCGCTGTATTAGGGTGGCATTCGACGCATGCTTTTTCCATTGGATCCACGTAATCATGCATTCTTATAGTTGACTCTGGAGTATGGCACCCACCACACTGTTCCATTTCCAGATTTGCATCCAAATTTCCAAGCAGCATGATTAAAATTACAAACGCTGCTAATGCCATTATACCGACTATGATCTTTCTAATAATTTCCACCACGTTCAACAGGATATTTATATAATTATTAATGTTCGAAATAGTAAATGTCCTAAAACATTATACATCCCAAGTCAATTATATTCCATTCATATTATAAACATTTCGATAATTTCCTGATGAAAAAGAAGCAAAAAAAAAGTCCCGCCTCCCAGATTCGAACCGGGGACATCGCGGTTACTGCGCGTGTGCGCCAATCGGCGCATGAACAAACTACAGCCGCGCACTCTATCCAGGCTGAGTTAAGGCGGGACAATAGAATTAATCTCAGCCGGATGGCTTTAATTTGCACGATTGTACTTATCCTTTTCGTTGTGCTCGTTTGAATGAGTCTTTATATGATTATCTTAGCTGGGTAAATTCTGTGTTTAGGTTTTTAACCTTATAACGCAGACAGTCATGAAAATCAATGCCCTGAAAATCGCATAACAACAGGTCATTAGCCATACACTTTTCAGCAGAACACATTGGACAATTATCTATCATAGAACAAACCTCCTGGAATTTTTCTGTATCAATGAATAA
>JACUTQ010000042.1 GCA_014859725.1 Methanosarcinales archaeon
TTATCGACTGATTGGTGGCGTTATCTGAGTTTTCAGACCGATCAATTACAAGTTGTATTTTATTTATTAAACTCATTTCATTCTTCCTCCTGAAAACAATAATATTTATTGCTTAATATTGAGTGTGTAATGGCAATAATATAAACATAATCTTCACGATTTTTTCAGATATACACAATATTCTAAAATATACTTCACAATTGTTCATTATATTTACATAATAATCATTTTAAAGAATATTTGGTTCAAAATTGTTCAACAAATACATATATATTATAAAACAAATACTATCATGCATCATTGTACTGAAAAAATGTATTCATCTCAATCAATTAACCATAGGGTGTATTACTATTCAAAGAAAACACATAGCTTTAGAAGATGACCAGGTAAGAAAAATACAATCATTAATCGATAAGCATAACGGTAATTTAAGTGCAGCAATCCGTGATGCTATAGATTTGACAAGTATATCACTTCAATATTATGAAAATGTAGAAGATGCAAAATCTTTGATTACTACCTTAAAAGAAATACAGGCAGATCAGGTTATCATCCAGGTACCTTTATTTGAATGGCTTCTAAAAAAGACAAGGGGGCTGATTATTGATAAACAGATACTTAACTACATAATTGACCCTTTTAGTATTACATCCATCTCTGAACTTGAAGATTTTGTAAATAATATGTGCAGGGATTTTGGATGGCATGTTGAGGTCATGATTGACTCTGATAATAATGAAAATCCCACGAATGCCACAATGACACTTACAGGTGTACATAAAGAAAATGTATATTTCCTGGCAAGAATGCTGGGTGAATATCTAGCGATATATAAAAAAATGGGTATTGTTTCTGTTCATCCCCAGTTGGGTGAACTTGAAATTGAATTTAAAAATAAATCATCTACTGATGAAGCCCTTCAGGATTTAATAAATAATCTGGGCTACATGGTTAATATCGAAAAGGAATTAAATGCTCGTCCAAATTTTTGGAATAGGCTTATAAGCGAGCACAGTGCTACCAACTACAATCTGGTTTCCATTCACAAGAATTTTTATGAAGATCTAATGTCTGGTAAAATGCCAAAGGCCATATTTACTATAGAAAGTGCAAGCAGTCGACCTCTGGAAGATATGCCGTTATCCCAGTTCCTTCATACAATTAAGACAGTCTCCGAGACCTCACGCATGGTAAACAGGGTTTATGTGGAGGGAGATAATCTTAAGATAAGGCACGGTTTTAGAAATATGCAAGCTGTTGAAAATATAAAAAATATTTTCATAAATATTTTGGAAGAAAACGAATATAACTATGGTGCAGAAATTACCAGTACATTTATTTTTTTGCGACATCATCCTGAAATTGAAAATAAAACACACGAGTTGTTTATAAAATTATCTGAAAATGGGGGAAATGTACAAAAAATAATATCAGAATTTGTTGCATTTCTGAGAACAGTTAAAGATATTGAATTTATTGATCATATTAAAAGTTTTGGACGAAGATTAGGCAGGGAGCTTATGATGCAGTATGAACAAAAATATGGATACACATACTGGGATCTCCAAACTTTTAAAAAAGCATTGGAACCTGCTGACAGACAGATAGAATCTGATTGGGAAATAAGGACAAACTCATTAAGGTATACAGTCCAAAAATGCGCATATGCAAATGACCCTAAAAAATGTCACATGCACAGGGAAATATTCAAAGGTGCCCTTGAATATGCATTTGGGGATTCAGCAGATATGGATATAATCAAATTGCTCAGCCACGGTGATGATTACTGTGATGTATATATTCATACACATTAATAATCAAGCTGCAGCTTCAAGAGTAGTAGAGGTCGTTACAATTGATTTTTGTGGACAATTTTCAATACAAAGTCCGCAGTGACTACATTTCTCCTGATCGATCTGTGCTAAAAAGTCAGTAACAGTAATAGCATCTTCCGGACAGTTCTTGGCACAAATGCGGCATCCAATACATCCAAATTCACACACCGATTTTACAAGCTTGCCTTTATCATGTGACCGGCACAGCACGTGTTCAGATTCACTCTCTCTTGACATTACTAATATCTCATTTGGACATTCGTCTACACATATCCCGCAGCCCTTACATAAGTTCTTATTAATATAGGGAAGATGGTCATCACCCATGCTCATGGCCCCAAAAGGACATGCACGTACACAGGTCCCTCGCCCTATACATCCATAGGTGCATCCCTTTTCACCATCAGAGATCATCATAACAGCCCTGCAGTCATCAATACCCACATAATCTATCTTATCAATGCAATGCACTCCCCCATTACACCTGACAAACGGATAAATGCTTTCTGCTTCTATAACTTCCTGGCCCAATTTAGAGCCTATTTGTTTTGCAACGTCGAAACCTCCCACTGGACATCCATCAATAGGTGCTGATTCGCTTACCACTTTATCAGCAAAATCAGAACATCCCGCATATCCGCAGGCACCACAATTGGCACCTGGTAATACCTCAATCACATCTTCAACAAGGGGATTTGTCTCCACTGCGAATTTTATCGATGCCCATATAAGTACTATCCCAACCAAAAATCCAATACCCCCGATAATCACTGCTGATTGTGCGATCAATAACGTACCTGTCATGTCCGGATCACTCCGAAGAAGTTAACAAAAGCCATTGAAAGTAATGAGGTAATAAAGAAGGCATGAGGGATACCCTGAACTGGTGCAGGCACATTGAGCACACTTGTCTTTTCTCGGATCGCAGACATGAGCAGCATTACCATGGTATAACCTAAAGCAGCTGTAAAACCGTAAAAAATACTTTCTATAAAGCCATATTCAAGCCTTACATTAAGTATTACCACTCCAAGTATGGCGCAGTTGGTGGTTATCAGGGGCAGGAATATTCCCAGGGACCTGTATAAGGGAGGACTGTATTTACGAATAATGAATTCCACCAGTTGAACAAGGGCTGCAATTATGATGATAAAACTGATCGTGGAAAGAAACGTAAGCCCAAAAGGTTGCAGTAGATATGTATATATTAAAAACGCCGCCGTTGATGCCATTATCATAACAAACATCACGGCAGCCGACATGCCAGTCGCACTTTTCGTCTCCTTTGAAACACCCAGGAAAGAACACAGACCAAGGAACTGGACCAGCAGGAAGTTCTTTACAAAAATCCCGTTTATTGCTATGGCAAATAAGCTTACATCCTCCATATATTAATGCCCCCTTCTCAGTTTTCTGATACGGTTGTAATTAACCAATGCCATCAGTACACCGATTGTCATGAATGCTCCGGCAGGTAATATCATGAATGTGGCTGGTGTATCTGAATATATAGGTATACTGATCAATTTAAATCCAAATAATACAATAGCTCCCGTTCCTAACAATTCTCTTATGGTCCCGATGATCACCAGCACAATTAAAAAACCTGTCCCGATTCCAAATGCATCTACAATTGAATATTTTACATTGTTCCTGATAGCATATGCTTCGGCACGACCTATAATAATACAGTTGACCACAATCAACGGAATGAAAATTCCCAGTGCTTTATACAAAGGAGGTGTATAGGCTTCCATCACCATGTCGATAATAGTTACAAAAGTACATATTATTATTATAAACATAGGAATACGGGTTATGGGCGGAATATGTTTTCTAAGCGCAGAGATCATGATATTTGATCCCAAAAGCACAAAAAGTGCCGCTCCGGCCATGCCAATAGCATTCTCCACTGATGTAGTGACCGCCAGTGTGGGACACAATCCCAGTACAAGGGCAAATATGGGATTGTCCTTGATAATTCCTCTGAAATACTCACCTGAAATTGTCATTTCACTCATAATACATTCCCACCTATTGTTTTATTCATTTGCTTTTATTTCATTAATTTTTGCCTGTATTCCGTCTATTACAGCCTGGGAAGACACGGAAGCACCAGTAATTGCATCTATGGCGCCATCATTCTTGGAAAGTAACAAATCAGATTCAGCTACTCCTTTGAACTGGTCTGTGAAAGTGGGTTCAATTATATATGCACCCAAACCCGGCGTTTCAGCATGTGACATGATTTTAATTCCTGTTACTTTGTAATTTGTATCAATGCCGCCTGCTAACGTGATAACACTCTGCGAACCGCTCTGGTCCCTGAAGAAACTATATCCCACCAGATTATTATCTGCATCAAGAGCTCGATAATATAGAATTTCCTCTCCGGATTTCACAGGATCAAAATTTTCTGCTAAAGGCATTACATCTATTAGTGCCAGCTCTCTTTGCTCTTCTTGATATATCTTTAGCTGCTCCTGTGTGGGAATATAAACGGCACCGAGAACTGTTGCGGCAACTATAGACAATACTACTAATTTTAGAAGTACTACACCCATTTCCTTACTCATTTTCACAATGCCACCTCATCAACAGGTCTTGGATAAGTATTTTTTTCAATAAAAGGTGTAACAGTGTTAGCAATGAATATGGCAAAAAGAACAGCTACCACATAATTGTAACTGATAGATCCATATATTACAGTAAGTACTCCGCACAATAAACCATAAATAAATCTGCCGTTTTTCGTGATTGGAGATGTGGCAGTTTCAGTGGCAAGAATGAATACTCCAAGGAAAAACATTCCAGTTATCACATATGACAGATTCTCTCCAATAATTAAAGCCAATACAATAGTAGAAACAAGATAACTGGATGGGATACGCCAGTCGATATATTTTCTATGAATGAGGTACACCCCACCAATTAAAAATACAATCGGGGATACTTCTGCCAATCTTCCGGCTCCTAATTCCAAAAAGATATCAGAATATTGTCCTATGTGTGGTACAGACCCCGAAATTGTCAATTTTTTCCAAGACATGTTAAGAAATACCCAGGCAGCTATGGCCGGATTGAATAGATTCGATCCGAGACCGCCAAAAGCATGTTTTACCAGAGCAACACCAAAGAATGATCCCACAGCAGGAATCCACAGTGGAACGTCGTAAGGTAGTAACAAAGCAATTATCATACCAATAGAAACAGCATCTCCATCCTTTATTGTCAATTCCTGTTTTGATAATTTCTGAATACCTGCTTCTGTGAGTACAGCTGCTAAGGTACTTACCAGTACCAGCTCCAATGCCGTAAAACCAAAAACAATAGTCGCCAGCAAACTGACAGCCACCAGTATTGCAATTTTGCTCCGCATGATAGTGGCTATACTCACCCCTTGTCTCGTATGGGGAGGATGGGAAACTGTGAGTTTCATTTTTCACCTCCGCTTGATAATGCTCCCACGTGACAGGGAGTCTGACATGATTGACAGCCGAGTTTCAGGTTGGAGGATTCCTTTTCTTCTGGTATGGTAAATGATTTTATCAATGCAGTTTTTGCGAAGCGTATCAATTGCAGGATATGTCCGTTGGAAGGGCAGACATAGTCACATAATCCGCATTCAACGCAGCTGAAAACATTTAGTTTACTGCAATCGTCATATCTGCCAATGTCTGAAAAGGAAGCAATCCTTCCCGGCAGAATATTTACCGGACAAATGTCCACACATCGGGCGCAGTGGATGCAAGGCCCAGGTTTGTTCCGCACAACCTCATCCTTTGATTGAACAGTGATCTCACAAGTTGATTGAATAACAGGGACTTCATCTGTGACCTGTGCTATTCCTGAAAGTAATTCGTTCATGATAATTTTGGCAGGTTCACCCACATATCCGCCACTGGAACCAATCACATCTTTGAAGCTGGTCCCTATTTCTACCTCCTGTATGCCAGGTTTCCCAACTGCGCCAGATACTGCAACATTGACCTCGATCGGGGGGATGCCATCCATGACGGCATTATTAACTGCCAGTGTTCCATACGCACTTGAAATCATCACTCCGGCTTCTGCCGGAGTATCTCTATTTGAAATCCGTATCCCTGTAATATCATAGGCAAGAAGATTGGACATTAACGGAGTATAATTTCGTTTCACGGAAATAACTCCAATATTATCTCCATTTAATCCTGATCTGATAGCTGAAGCAAGCTGGTTGTTATTCTTGTGAATTATGAAAGCTCCCTGAACTGCATCAGATGCTTTCATCAAGAGTTTCATACCGTTAATTAATTTTGAAATGTTTTCTGGTGTGCAATTACTCTTTACATCGCATGAGTAAGTGAGGTTTATCAGGATTGTGTCAACTAATTTTTTAGTATTTAATAAGTTAAAAACCGGATAACCATTCAGTTCGATAATTCCCGAATCCTTTAATGTGTCAAAAATATTTTCTTTTGAAGGATTTTGTTGGGACACAAAATTAATTGTTTCGTTGGTCCCATTTGATTCTATTATTATACTGGGTTTTTTAGTACAAGAAGGATGAGCTCTGTCTTCAAGACCGATCACATGTCCGGATATACTTGAATGGATCTTCGCACCAAAATCATGATTGCATTCTCCGATTTTCTGTCCCTTTAGTACAGTATCATCCACATTTATCAATGGTTCACATATAGGGCCTCTATGTTGCATTAGTGGAATGACGACCTGTTTACGGTATTCTTGTGTTTCTTCTGTTGATACGCTTTTTTCAATCTCTTTTGCCATTCCCTCATCCCCGTATTGGATTATTTATATTTACATTGTGTTGTCCTGGTAGTTCATTGAAAGCGATCCAGATCAAGACCGCTGAAAACAGCATCAAAAAAGCACATAAATAAAAGGGAGTTACAAATGAGATATACCCTGCCAAAAGACCTCCAACCAGGGGTCCTATTGCCATACCACCTGCATTTGCACTCATGATATATCCCATACTGTGTCCTATATTACTCCCATCAGCTATTTCTGCTGCCAGTGCTATAAGAGGTGTATTAACAGCTGCTGCTGCAATACCCTGTAATCCTCTAATGAAAATAAGTTCATTAATAGAAGAAGCATATCCCAGACTGATAATAAGAATAGATGACACCGCAAGACCTAACACGATAATTTTTGTTTTATTGAAATTGTCAGAAATAGTACCAATGGGAATCTGGAATAACAATCTTGCAAGCATAAATACTGATATCATGATACCCAAAGAGAACTGGGAAGCACCAAGTCTTCCTTCAAATTCAGGAAGGAGGGAAACGACGATCATGGTACCCAACATCATGATAAAAACTGTTGCTGATATTATCAGGATATTTTTTGATGTTTTGATTGGAGTATCTATTTTACCTCTACTATGAGTCTCTTTAACAAAAAGACTGACCAATAATAAACTCAATGTTCCGAAAACTGCACATAGATAGAATCCAGCAGTATAACTATAGTATGTTGCTACAGCTCCACCAAATATAGGTCCTAATCCAAAAGCGATCCCGCGAATGGTAGAATGCATCCCAATCACACGGCCTTTAGTATCTGGTAATGACAGATCTGATAGCATACCCATAAGTGATGGAAGAGCAGCACCAACCAGCAGACCTTCGATAATTCTTAACATTATCAGTGATTCAAATAAATTTATCCTGGCATATAAAAAAGATATAACAGCAAACCCTGCAAGGCCGAATAGAATGAGTGGTTTCCTCTTGCCCAAATAATCAGTAAGAACACCTAAAAACGGTTGAGAAAGTGCAATAACGGCACCAAAAATGCTCATTACAATCCCTACTTTTACGACTACAGGTACATCCTGGAAATATACAGAATTCAGTTTTGCAATGTACAGTGGTATCAATGCAACCATCATGCCTGTCCCGAAATCCTCAAAAAACCTTGAAAAGGAAAGGATATACATCTCTTTCTTGATTTTTAAAAACGTTTTACCAGACATCTACTGTCCAACTCCAAACGATTTGAATAACATTGGTTCCTTTTCGACTTCTATAGGCTCAGGCCTGGCTGGAATTATCTCTACAGTAATCTCGTTGACTGTGAAATCTGTTGGTGGGTCAGTTTGAGCTGGATCTGCATCATATCCCAGCAATTTCCAATCAATGCGTGATGTATTGCCATGACAATCAGCACACCATAATGCACTTTTCCCAAGAACACTTTTTTCTGCAACTATATTGTGGCTTACCGAATAGTACATGTCCCAACTTCGTAACACAGCATTAGGATAATCAGGTTTTCCGTATACATCCAGGCTAAAATTTCTCATCTCATCCAGACTGACTGTATCATCTCTATTGGCATCAGCTGCCCTGATGTGTGATAGGATAATTGGACTGCCCCAGTGCAGGCTTGAATTTGGATTATTAATTATATTTTTATCACTACCATCATCCCACCATGTTATGGAAATTACATTAAAAGTTTTTAACATGGCTCCCGGATCATCCCTATCGGATGGAGAGGGTATTCCTTCTACAGTACCATCAAACCATGCCAGTACGGGCTGAAAATCCTCCTCTTTGAATGTGGTGTCTTTAAAGCCATTTGCCCAGTTAATTGTATCTATAGGTACTCCCCCTGGAATTTCACCGCCGGGAAGTGCAGGAATATGACATGCCTCACACGATACTTTTTCAAGATGGGCATCTACTATCATACCATGAGTAACGTCTGAATGACAATCAATACATTGTTTCATTGTTTGATCAGATATTTCAGGTGAATCTGACCGATCGATAATATTTCCCCTGGCTATATTGTGATCAGAGGTTACATGACATTGAATGCAGCTGACATTTGCATTTGAATGAACATCATAAGCGCTATAATTATCACTACTCCACATTACACCTCTGGTTGCAACATCGGTCTGGTGACATTTGTTAGCACAAGTAGTATCTGATATATGCGTCAAATAAAGATTGTCTGACGAAATTTTGCCTAAATGACATGTCTGGCAATTTGTGGTTATACTCCCGCCTACAATTTCCTCTACATCATGAATTTCAAATATCACATCATCCTTTGAATGACAATGGCTGCATTCAAATTGTGCAGCAACGGCAGCTATAGTTGGGTTATGTATGGGAATACCACTCGAATGACACAGACCACATTCCCTAATGCGATTAGAAGTATCTTCTTTTTCAATAAGATTAATAAACAGAGGATCCCACTGTCCGTCAATTCCATTTGAATTAACACGCTGTACATGATATGAGTTAACGAGGTCATCGTACATGTCTATATGACAACTCTTACATTTCTCATCTGACCATGAATTATTATAAATATAATGTGCTGCAAGCGGTTGGTAACCATTATAATTGAGATTACCAAAATTTATTATGACAATAGTCATTAATAAAATTCCGGCCAGTACTACATGTAGTTTTGTCAATTATTCTCCTACCTCCTGTTAATTCTTTTTTGTGACCTCATCTTAGATAATTTCCTGCCAACTTATAATATTTATTAAATACCTCAATATTCTTTTTTAATTCGTTTGTTCTTTGCATTAATCCAGGCGATCCTAATTGGTGAAAAAAGGGGATGTTGTTCCATTTGATAAAATAATATTAACGATTTTGCGAAACCATATAGCAATGCTATTGCCTGTAAAACCACAATAATCAATGCAATATTAAGACCGATTGTAATTACAATACCGGTTGTCATGACACCTGTTTCAACCAGGACAATTGTCAGCATTGAAAACAATACCAAAGGATAACCCAACCGTTCAATCATTTTTTTCACCTGAAATATCCTGGTACCAGTAAGGATAATCTTCTTTCGCTACTTCTTTTGAAATAAGTCCTGTAGTCATTGCATAATCCATAGGGAATTTGAAGGGCGTTAAATGAACTTTATAAAAATGCGGCAATATTACGCATAGACTTAATATAGCAAAACTGCCGTGGATCAGGATAACAATTGAAAAATATGAAATGGGTAAATAGGATGAAAATAACCATGGAGCCCACATTATAATACCGGAAATGCCCATTAATAGAACATCAACAATTATGACACTCCAGATAAGCCCTTTTTCAAGCCAGCTATATTTATCATAATCGATCCGGGTATACTTAAGACCTAATATGGAAAGATTATCATTCATAAAATCATAAATATCTTTGGATGTAGGGAAAATGATTTTGTTAAAATAATTTCTATCAATTAATCTCCAGTACAATATAGAATATATAAAATAATAAGAAGAGGCAGATAGTAATCCCACTGCAGCAATTCTATGAATAAATAATGCCTTTGATAGACCGATTATATCTATTATCCATCCCAGATGTTGGGGATAAAGTCTGGGAATTCCCGTTATATATAATATCATTATGGAAATTGCTATAACAAAATGAGCAATCACCTGGGTTGAAGAAAATCTCTCTATCTGGTCATCCAATTTAATCACCCTTCATGGAATCCTTTCATTTTAATAAATTTTTTATGCATTAATATGAGATTCGCGGTTAGACCTAGTACACTAAAAGCCACATAAAATCTTATTAAATATTTTATCCAAAGGAGCTCTTCAGAATCAGTAACAATATTATTTTCAAAATAAAACTTAGAATTAACAAATAGAACTGCACTGATTACTATTAATAGTGTTAATAATAAGGAAATTATTTCGATATTATTCTTTATTGACCCCATATTTTCCTCCTCTTAAATATATATACATACACTCCACTTATAGTGGGGATCGAGTTTAATTTATTATTTATAAAGTAATAGTTATTTTCAGGACTTATATTTATCTATTTTACGATGGGATTTTACCATTATTAATGTACAATTTATGATTCTCATGAACAATCAAGGAATTAAAGTTCAGGAACTACTCTCTCAATTCTTGAACCCCTCACAACCAGGACCGAACATTTGGCTGTAGAAGCTACCTTCTCTAACACACTCCCTACCACCATTTTTGATATTGAACTTTTACCAGTGCTACCTAAGACTATCAGATCTATATTCTGGTTTTTTACAATTTTAAGAATTTCTGATGTGGTTTTTCCGTCTTTTACTATAATTTCAGCAGTAACCCCTTTTTTATTAGCTATTTTTGTGACATTTTCTGCAATCCTGGATGCATCATCCAGTAGATGTTGTTTCATTCGTTTGATTATTGCTTCAGAATATGCTACTGTTTCCCCAAATACTCTGCCTCCTCCAGCTTCATCAAGAGACGTGATATGCATTTCCAATATCTTGTCCTTTGAATCAACGATAGTACAAGCATAAACTTCAGCATTGTATCTTCTTGCAATACTCATACCATATTGAGCAGCATATTCTGCATCCTTTGACCCGTCAGTTGGAATGAGTATCTTTTTGTATTGCTCTTTACAATCAGTATCTCGTATAAGCATGACATGTGTATTGCTTAAACGAAGTATCCGATTTGCAATTGCTCCAATAGGAGCAGTTTTTCCCTGTCCCCTCCCGATAGCAGCCATGATAATCAAATTGGCATCAATTGCTTCAGCTTCATTAAGTATCTGTTCTATAGGGGATCCTGTAAGCACTTTTGTTGATCTGATTGTTATTCCCTTTATTTCAGCCAACTTTCGCACTTGATCAACATATTCTTCACCAGCTTTCTTTACGATCTCAAGGATGTCAGGAACAGCGTATTTGTGGATGTCTGCTACAAACATGGATGATATCTCAGCCCCATATATGCTTGCCATTTGTACGGCATGCTTTGCTGCTGTCCTTGAATTTTCGGACCCATCCACCGGAACCAGGAATTGGAGTTTTGTCATAATTAACACCTATTTCTTTACTGTATATACTTTTTCAGTTCTTAGACTTTTTACTACAAAAACTGAACATGAAGCCGAACGAATTACTTTTTCAGATACGCTTCCAAGTATTAATCTTGAAACACTGCCCCGCCTGGAATATCCCATGACTATCAGATCAATTTGGTCTTTATCGATTGATTTCAGGATCTCTTCTGTGATTTTTCCTTCCTTGATTAACGAATTTGCTGTTATGCCCTTTGATTTAATAATATTCATTACTTTTTCAACAATTACCATCCCCTCAGGCATTTTATTTGGATCTTGAATTACATGACACACTGTAAGTTTTGATATTGAACGATGTGCAATACTAGCAGCAAATTGTGTTGCATATTCGGCATCCTCCGAACCATCAACCGGAACCAGAATGTGTTTATAAGGTTCTAAATTACCAGTTATTTTACGCGCAATCAGTACATGACACTTGGCATTTCTTACCACTCTTTCTGCCACACTTCCCAGGTTATTATCAGATGCTCCAAGGACAATTAGAGTGGCGTCTATTTCTTTTTGCATCTTGATTATTTCATTAAATGGTAATCCTGTTAATACTCTTGACTGAAAAATGCCAACCCCTGCATCACTGCTATATTTATTAAATTTATCCAATAGTACCTGTCCTGATCTGGTTTGAATTTCCAAATTCTCATCATCTTTAAATATATCTGTATCTACTACATGAACAGTGGAAATTTCTGCGTTATACATCTTAGCCAGCTTAATTACGTTATCAGCAGCTATCTCTGTATACGCTAAATCATCAACAGGTAATAAGAATTGAAATTTTACCATAATCTTACTCCTAACAAAAGTTTTTCCACTGTTGTATTTAAACCTTTCGAATTGTGTGAGATAAAAACAAAACAGATATATCATTCATTTCTATATTTATGAACATGGGTGCCCCAAAAACCACAATTTTTGTGATTATATTGATTTTTATGGTATTGACACTTTTTGGCATTTTTTTTTATTTTACTGTAGAATCCGGAGAAAAAAACCAGACTGATATCCAATTTGAAAGCCGAGAGGCAATGGGCACAATCATAACAATCGAGGTTGTGGGTGTAAGTTCTTCAAAAGCATTAGATTCTGCTTTTGAAGAAATAGAACGGATCGAAGACTTAATGAATATATATAATCAGGATAGTGAAATCAGTCGCATAAATAAGTATGGACAGTTGGATGGTGTGTCACCTGATCTGGTCTATGTAATAAATCGATCTATCTATTATGGTGAGATTACTGGTGGTGCATTTGATATTACCATCCTGCCCATACGTATGCTGTGGAAAAATAAAATAAATTCAGGTGAATATCCTACAGGCGACGAAATAAATAGTACTCTATTATTAGTAAATTACAGTAATATATCAGTAATAAATGATTCAATCAGTTTAAAATTAGAAGATATGGTCATTGATCTGGGTGGGATCGCAAAGGGATATGGTGTAGATCAAGCCGTTACAGTACTCAAAAAAGAGGGTATTGAGAGTGGGTATGTAAATGCCGGGGGTGATGGTATGTATTTTGGTACAAAACCGGATGGTTTGCCCTGGAGAGTGGGACTGCGCAATCCGGATAATAAAACCGAGGCTATAACTGTCATTGAGATTTCAGATATGGCAGTTACAACAAGCGGTAATTATGAACGATTTTTTAATGAATCAGCACGTCTTTCCCATATTTGTGACCCCAGGACAGGAATGTCATCACAAAGTCTTATAAGTGCAACAGTTATTGCATCGTCGGCAATGGAAGCAGATGTATTGGCCACTGCAGTATTTGTGCTGGGACCCGTGGAAGGTATGGAATTAATAGAGAAGACAGAAAATACCGAAGCTCTATTAATAACGCCTGAAAGACAGATTATAAAATCATCTGGTTTTGATTCCTACGAATACGGAAAACATTATATAAAATAAAAAATATTTATATTACAAACTCGGTATCATCATCAGAAGGTTCTTCAAGAACATGCCCATCATAGGCATTTATCTCTATCGAGTTGCGCTTTCCCCGGATTTCCCAAATTGGAATATAAACAAGATGCATTGAGATATTGATTTCACTCTCAGAAGGTGAAATGGTTTTACTCTCAACTATTATGGCATCATCTTTCACCAGGTCAGACTTCTTTTTCTCGGTATGTTTATCAATAATTAAGCCAATTGCCTTTCCTTTAGCTTCTTTATCAGTAACCTGAGGTTCTTTTATCTGATAATTTTCAGTAGGTAGTTCAATAGTTTCTAATGGTTCAGGTAAGGATGCAAATTTATGTTCTCCTGTTATGCCGTTGACGACTCCTTCTCCCTGACCGTTCAAATCCATAATACCACTTCGAAATTTCCTTTTAATTTCAAAATTATAGTTGTAACTATAGTGTGGTATAAATTTCATTATAAAGTCCTGGACTTCCCCTAGCTTTGCCTGTCCAATTTTGATGGCACTGGTCTTTGCCATATTTATGGGCAATGAAGGAAGCTGGATTTTAATGTCCTGTTCTTTAATGGTAATAGGTGATTGGGAAAAAGTGTTTGTCATAGGACTCGATGATGAGCCTGGCAAACTGGACTTGGGTTGTTCAGGTTCTGATTGGGAAGATTCATTGAATAAACCAAAAATGCTTTCCTTGGGTTCTGGTTTTGGAGAGTTAAAGATATTCAAGGGCAGATCATTAACTTTCCCAAGATCAAGTTCCATTTGTATGCCTTGAGCATGTGCCAGAATAGCTTTCCCAATCTGTTTTTCCAATTCAGGCTTATCCCATAAAATTAGGTTTTGTTGGGCAGCAAAATCAGCAGCTTCTCTTGATACATTGTTATTCAAAATATACAATCCAGTCCCTTCTGTTTGTTTCATAGAATCTGCGAAACTGCGCAAGGAACTATAATCTCCGCTTTCGTCCAGCTTGATATATATACGATCTGAAATGCCTTTAGATGCTAAAATGTCTGATAAGTATGATGATTCCAGATCGTATCCATATGCCTGAAATATGTCCTTTAGTATGTGGAGTACGGTTTGTTTGCTCATAGATATCGGGCTATACAAGGAGTATTTGTATTAAAAATCTTTCGAGTCTGCTTTTCGTCCATTTTTTATTAAATAAAATTATTATTATCATAAATAACCGTTAAATATAATGAAGATTAATAAATATGATTTAACAGTTCTAAAAGTATTGCAAAATATTCATTGAACTCAAAGGAGGTAAAATCGTATGGAAATAGGAGAAGCAATTAAATATCCTACAACAGATGATTCGTGGATTAAGAAAGTTATTATAGGAGGAATTCTAGGAATTATTCCTATCGTAAATCTTGTTGTTTTTGGATATTACTTAAAAGTTATTAAAGAAAACATAGAAGGAAAAACAGGAATGCCTGACTGGGAAGATTGGGGCAGTTTATTTATAAAGGGAATTGTAATGGTTGTTATTTATTTAATATATA
>JACUTQ010000043.1 GCA_014859725.1 Methanosarcinales archaeon
TGGAAATGCATTTGTTGATTTTCGGAATTACCAATCAATTTGGAGAGGATACCATAAATCTTATATACAATGTATAATATTGTACATTGGTGGACACATGTATACAATCTGGATCACGTGATACTGAATGCACAGAATAATCGATGAGATAATTTTATCAACGGAAATACGGATTAAAAACATCCGAAATAATGATGCTGGAACAACTGTTACAGTAAGAAGCCTTGCTCAATCCATACGATCTGCAAAGAGCAATCACTATATTCCTGTCATTGCAGAAGTTAAACCTGCTTCCCCAACAACTCATAACAGGGATGTGACGAGCCTTGAAGCAGCCTGGATAGCCCGGACAATGGAAAGAGCGGGAGCAGCTGCGATCTCTGTACTGACAGAACCCCGGTTCTTCCACGGCAATCTGGAAAATCTGGAGAAGGTACGAAGTGTTGTGGATATCCCTGTGTTGAGAAAAGATTTCATTATTGATCCTAAACAGATTTATGAGATAAAAAGCGACCTGATCCTTTTGATAGCAGGAATACTGGGAGATCGTCTCCCTGAATTTATCAAACTCGCAACACAAAGAGGACTTCAACCCCTGGTGGAAGTGCATAACGAACAGGAACTTATGGCCGCATTAGATACTGATGCTGAAATAATAGGTATTAACAACCGCAATCTAAATACCATGGAAGTAGACCTGGCCACTACAGAAACTCTGGCACATATTATCAAGCAACACGATCCAAACAGGATAATAATAAGTGAAAGCGGTATACAGTCCCCTGATGACGTAAAACGAGTAATAGGGGCTGGTGCTGATGCTGTATTGGTAGGTACATCTATTATGAAAGGTGACATCTACCTGAACACAAAAAGGCTTGTAGATGCCGTAATTACCACATAAATATTTAAATAACAATAACTGAGGCAGATATTATGAAAACAAAAGGCAAGTTCGGGCGGTTCGGCGGGCAGTTCGTACCCGAAGTGCTTATGCCCGCATTGGAAGAACTGGAACAGGCATATGAACGCTTTAAGAAGGACCCGGGATTTAAAGCAGAACTGGATTATTATTTACAGGATTTTGCCGGAAGGCCTTCCCCCCTCTACTTTGCCAGGAGTCTGAGTAAGAAGTACGGCCTCAAAGTTTATCTCAAACGTGAGGACCTGGTACATGGCGGCGCACACAAACTGAACAATACAATCGGACAGGCACTGCTGGCAAAATATATGGGTAAGCAGCGGCTTATTGCCGAGACCGGAGCAGGTCAGCACGGGACTGCCACAGCCATGGCAGGAGCCAACCTGGGACTGAACACTGAGGTCTACATGGGTGCCAAGGACATAGAGCGCCAGCGTATGAACGTGTACCGCATGGAACTGATGGGCACAAAAGTACATGCAGTGACCTCAGGCAGCCAGACCCTGAAGGACGCTATCAATGAGGCCCTTCGGGACTGGGTTGCCAATGTGGAACATACTCATTATCTAATAGGTTCGGTGGTGGGACCACATCCGTTCCCCATGATAGTCAGGGATTTCCAGAGCGTAATAGGGGAAGAGGTCAAATACCAGATCATGGAAAAGGAGGGACGACTCCCAGATTCCATTATTGCATGTACAGGCGGGGGGAGTAACGCCATGGGTATCTTCCATCCTTTCGTGTCAGATGTTGATGTGGACCTGATTGCAGTGGAAGCAGGGGGTAGCGGCCTAAAATGTAATGATACGGCAGCACTGCATTCTGCATCCCTTTCTGTTGGTGAGGAGGGTGTGCTGCATGGGGCTAAAACCAAGATACTGCAAAATGAATATGGTCAAATACTGGAATCCCAAAGTATCTCTGCCGGACTGGACTACAGCGGGGTAGGGCCTGAACTGGCATACCTGGCAGAAACTGGGAGGATTAAACCGAAGAATGCCAGTGATGAGGAAGCATTGGCAGCTTTCCACGAGCTGAGCCGGACTGAAGGAATTATCCCGGCCCTTGAATCATCTCATGCTCTGGCATACCTGGCAAAGGCTGCCAGTGAACTGGGTGAAATTGTCGTGATCAACATATCGGGCAGAGGCGATAAAGACCTGGAGACTGTTATGAAAATGGGGGCAGTCGCATGAATATTTCTGATAAGTTCAAAGAACTGAAAACACGGGGTGAAGGAGCTCTTATAGCCTACGTGTGCGCAGGTGACGGGGACACGCCCGGGATAGTGCACGCCCTTATCAGGGGCGGGGCCGATATTGTTGAACTGGGAATGCCTTTCTCGGACCCTGTGGCTGACGGGCCCACCATCCAGGCATCCATACAGAGGGCACTGGATGCTGGTATGAACCCTGATAAGTATTTCGAAATGGTCAAAGGTCTGGATGTTGATGTACCCCTGGTGGTGATGACCTACTACAACCTGATATTCAAGAGGGGACTTGAAAAGTTCGTGAAAGACTGCCAGGACAGCGGGATAACCGGAATCATTGTACCTGACCTGCCGCCCGAGGAGTCTGAGGAACTGGCAGGATACTGTCATGAACATGGCATTGACCTGATATTCCTGGTAGCACCCACCACCAGGGGGAACAGGCTGGAAGATATTTTGAAAAAGGGTACCGGTTTTATCTATATGGTAGCCAGACTTGGGGTTACCGGGGCCAGAGCAGATATCTCTGAATCCACAAAGGAACTGCTGGGCAGGGTCAATACCGATACACCCAGGGCCGTTGGATTTGGTATTTCATCCGGGGAACAGGCAGCTGAGATATTCCAAAGCGGGGCTGAAGGAGTGATCGTGGGCTCTGCTTTTGTAGATATTATCGCCAGTAGTGAGGATGTGATCAAACGATTGGAAGTGCTGGCATGGGAGATCAAATCGAATTTGTGATGAAGGCCATTCTCAGTCAGGGAGAGAAATCATGAACTTAAATCTCACAATACGAAATATTGGGATTGTATTAGTGATTCTTGGGGTCATCCTGTTGATGGTATTCTGGGTATATACGATATTGACTGCCGAAGTTGACCCCATCATCAGAATATCATTGATTGCGATAATTATCGGGATCATGATAACCCTGTTTTCGATCTTACAGGAAAAGGTGAAAAATAAAGATAAGGAAACTAAAAGGAAATATTGAGGTGGCACATGATTTTAGTAAATACTGATACTATAACTGGAAAAGAGATTGTAGAAACCCTGGGACTTGCCAGGGGAAGCTCCATCCAGACCAAACATATCGGAAAGGACATCATGTCAGTCCTCCGCCATATAGTGGGTGGAGAGCTGGTGGAATATTCAAAGATGCTTGAAGAATCACGGGAAAAAGCCATCAACCGGATGGTGGACGATGCCGAAAAAATGGGGGCAAATGCGGTCATAAATGTTCGGTTCATGACATCCATGGTAATGTCAGGAGCTGCCGAGATACTGGCATACGGGACTGCAGTTAAGATCAGGGATACGTAGTCATGATCTCAATTTCACATTTCCATTTTAGATAACCTTAAATTTATTTAGGTTCTAATTAACGTTGGGTGATAATTTGAAAGTATTTAAGTGTAAAATTTGTCAGGAAGGTTATTTGGGGGACGAAGCACCAACACACTGTCCATTTTGCGGTGCACACCGGCCATATATAATCGATCCCAGGGATTTTGATATGCCGGAATATGCATTGACAGATGTGTCTCGTAAGAACCTGGAAGAGGCATTGAAACTGGAAGTGGGTAATGCAGAATTCTATTTCTGTGCTGCTGCCAACGCAGATAACGTGGCTGATGGTACCATGTTTAAGAGACTTGGTAAAATTGAGTCCGAGCACGCATCAACCATTGCCAAAGAATTGAAAGTTTCCGTCCCTGATATCAGCAGGGATAAGGACATGTGCAGTGATAAAAATCTGGACAATCTTTCAGAATCCCACCAGCGGGAAGCCAATGCAATAAGCCATTATACCCAGTTCTTAAGTAAAGCTACAGAAGATCGGATAAAGGAAATATTCACCGCCATAATAGAGATCGAGAAGGATCATCTGAGCCTTACAGAAGGCAGATTTTAAAGTTTGAGTTGGGATATTCTCCCAACTCCAAATTTCTATTTTTTTCTTCTTATAAAGTACACAGCCATCAACAGACCAGATATTGCAATTACTGATACAAAACCTGGCACACTTGAATCAGGTTCAGCTGGCATTTTAGTTTCTGTTTGCTCTGCTTCAGCTTCTTCGACCACAATCTCGATAACATGCTCTGAGAATTCAGGAACATTGATCATGATCTGTGCTCTACTTCTTGATTCCTGGGAAATAAAACAGGCGAAATGTGTTGCAATACTAACCTGCTCAGGATTATCTATGCAATTGATAGAAACATTATCATAATAGATATGTAATCTTTCCCTTTCCTGCAATTGTAAAGAAGTATTATCCAGATTAAAGCTCAGTATTTTCCCGGTTGGGTCTGTCGAATTCAACCTTAATCGTATCCTTTCAGTGTTCATTACTTCGCTTTGCATCCTCAGGTGTTTTGAGTAATTTACCATATTCATTGAACCGTTCATACCAAGGTAAACTTCAGCACCGACGCGGTTTTTAGCAATCTCCTGAACAATCAACCTGTTCATTTGACTCAACCTGGGCATATTTACTGGCAATGCCCTCACTACCATTAAACTATTTTCAGGCACATCAACACTCACGATGTCGTCACTTTTGTCAACTTCAAAAGAACCTTCATCAGGATATACAATATATACCTCAACTTCATTAGATACAATTTTTACCGTATTATCCTCTTCAGTAGCAGTCACCCCATCAGCCAGGTCAAAGTTGACAGTGTAAGCATCAGAACTTATAAAATTTATCACAGCAGCCGGGTTATCATGTACCTGCATGATGACTTTTCCATCAGAATCAATTATCGCTGTCATTGAGCCCCAGACCTGGGTTTCACCAAAAACTAATCCATCAACTGTAATTGAATCAAAAATAGTATTTTCTGCAATTCCATAATTTGAAATTTCTCCAGTTGAATCATTTATAGTAAATGTGACATAGTTTCCGAACATGTGTGCACCACTGTTCATGAATCCCATTCCCTGCATACCTGCTTCATGGCGGAAATCCCGGCCCTGCTGCATCATGTCAGATGCATCTATGGGTCCCATTCCAACCCCCATATTAGCTTTAGGATTACTATTTAATGCTACAACATTACTGGCAATTAACATCATCACCAGTAGCGTTAGAAATATTCCACCAACGTATCTATAGTTCATACTATCACTCCTCTTTAATATTATTTTAAAAAATTGACATATTAGTTTATAACAATTGCGTTGCTGTATCCGTTAGGCTTATAGGTAACAAAGTATATTCAGATAGTCGCAGCCCGGTAGTGTAGTGGTCAATCATGGGGGACCCTGGATCCCCCGACTTCGGTTCGAATCCGTACCGGGCTACTATTCACGTTCGATTAAAATATTTTAAATGATTGGATTCTTTGCGTCCTGTGTGGTTTTTAAAAGAAAAATTCAAACTGCCCAGCTGTGGCTGACCATCTGGCAAATTTGACTGATCAGAGGATGCTCCCAGTATTGCCGATGCACGAATGTGAATTCTGCATCCGGATTTAACTGGATCAACTTCTTAGTATTTTCAAGGGCGGATGTAAGTGATTCATAATCCGGGATGTTGATTACTTCAGCATTTAAGGGATGGGTTTCCTTTAGTTCCAATGGGTAAGCACCAAAAGGTGGTTTGAAGTGCAGCACATGGTCATATTCAGCTTCACCAGATATCTTTCCACCTGGCCTTATAAGTACAGTCCCTTCCAGTTTCAAATGTTCTAGACGCTTGTTCCAACGGAGCACCTCAGGTCTGTTTACTGATTGGGGACCGCAGTAGAAGTATGTTGATTTAGAGGATGGGTCGAACTGCTCGATCCAGTCCATATGGGACGTCATTCTTTTCAGGCCGTCTAATAGTCGAGGATGGGTACGGCATCGCCTTTCCACCAGTTCCCACAGGTTCCCATCCCTGATAGCCTGTTTAACATTATTTATCTCTGCAAAGGTGACATAGAGGTTGTGCCTGGCCAGAAGTTCTATTTTATCAGGACTGGCCGAGATCTCCCTGGCTGAGTGACTGGTGCAGATAGGGCAGGCGCAGGGAAGATACTCAAGGTCCTTGATATGATAGGTCCCATCGGCAGTTAGGTACCTGCCATCCTTAGCATACAGGGCATAAGCTGCCGAATCAAAGAGGTCGCAGCCCAGTGCCACAGCCAGTGCAAACACCATAGGGTGACCGGCACCGAAAAGGTGGACCGGAGCCGATGACGGCAGTCCTTTCTTTGCACTGACAATTACATCTACCAGGTCTGCATAACGGTAGGATTCCATTAACGGCACTACTGCACCTATCGGGTATATGTCAAAACCGGCACTGCCCAGCTGGCGGGCTGCCTGCTCCCTCAGGTCCGGATATCGTCCGCCCTGGATGGAAGCTGCCAACAACATCTGGCTGTCCTTATTTAGATCCAGGGCCTCCATCAATCTTTCATTTGTGGTTGCAAGTTCCTGTTTAACCTTATCATAGTCAGCATCTGGCGGCGTGGGAATATCTAGCGGCACACCAATATCAGTTCCAATGGACTGCTGGAATTCAATGATCTGTGCATTATTCACTTCGACCTCACCATAGACACTCAATTGGAATGAGCCGCTATCGGTCATAATGGGGCCGTTGAATTCCAGAAGGCTGTGAAGACCTTGCTGTTGAGCTTTTGCCTTTAGCGCCTCTTTACGATATATGATATAAGAATTGGTAATGATCATCCGGGCGCCGAAATCTGGCATCTCCTTTGCCGGGATTGTCTGGATATTGGGATTTATCACCGGCATGATGGTGGGTGTTTCTACAGTTCCGTGGGGTGTGGTAAGGCGTCCGATCCTGCCTGCAAGGTCCTTGTGGGTAATTTCAAAAATATCGGGCATAATTTGATCCAGAAGAAATATGTTCTAAATAAGGTCAGCAGCTTTCACCAGCGGCAATAGCTGCACACCGATGTTTGCCAGACCGGCTCGGGCTCCTTCATCCCTGTCTACTATACTGATAACAGTATCCACTTTGGCTCCCTCTTCCTTCAAGGCTTTGATGGCTTCGATCACTGATGAGCCAGTAGTGGTCACATCTTCAACCATCAGCAGACTCCTTTTAAAGACATCTCCTATGAAACGGCCCCCAGTTCCGTATTCTTTTAAAGATTTTCTGATGATAACCAGGGGAAGACCTGATCTTAGTGATACTGCTGTAGCCAGGGGGACAGCTCCAACAGCAACACCCCCAATGGCCTCGGCACAGATACCCTTTTCATCAATAATCTCTACGATTTGCCGGGCAATCAAATCCAGGGTCCCGGGATCGGAAATGGCTTTCTTGATGTCGATATAATAATTACTTTTCCTGCCAGATGCCAGGGTAAAATCCCCGAACTTTACGGCTTTGCACTCCTTTAATGCTTGAATCAATTCTTTATCCATTAACTTCACTACCAGGGCTCTTTCTTGACCTTTATAAGATATCCGAATACATTTGTGATAATATGCAATAAAGGTGTGATTACAAGTACTGTAATTATTATCCAGAAAGTAAAATAGGTTTTGAACCAGACAGATGCGAATATGAGCGTTAACAACCAGGCACCCAGTACAAAATCCAGCTGGTCGGCCACAGGGAACATGGCCCCCCGCTTAAGATTTAACCTTCTTTTAATAAAACTCTCGGCACTGTCTCCCAGTAAAGCTCCTGACGCCATTAAGAACACTGCTAATATGGTGCTATGGGAATATGCACCCAAAGCCGATTGAAAGCTGGGCCATTCATTAAAAATACTAATAGATGTAAGATAGGGGGCAGTTTTTACCTGCAAAAATCCGATCACAAGACCGCATAACGTACCGGCAACAAGGCCCCTGATAGTTTTCCCATCTCCCAATATCCGCTTTCCGTCAACGAATTTCTTACCAAGATCCATGGGAGTACCTCCTCCAAAAACAGCAGCCATGGGATTTGCAATGTAAGCTGGAAGCATGAGCCAGATTGATGCCGCTGCAATATCGATAATGGTCATGTTACGTTAATATTCATATTTGATGTTAAAAGTATTGAAAAATGAAATTATACAGTGAACGGGATGCGCTCGATCTTGCCAGCATTAAGATTCTTGAACTCTACTCCTCCAGGCACACCCAGTATTTCAATCCCGTTGAATTCATCCACACCGCAAAGAATGTCCTGTTCCGGATGGGTGCCTGGTGTGATATCACAGCTTATACGGATACGGCTGCCTACAGATACCACTATCTTCAACCTTTTTGATGCAGGGTGGTTCTTAGGAAGCACAATAAGAGGTGTACCCACTTCCCTGATCATATAGAGCACGCATTTGATACCTGCTAAAGTGGTCTTTTTTGTATCAAATCCTGACGAGACCAACAGGTCGTCAGGTTCCAGGCCGAGTACGATTTCCTCCTCCTCAGTCTCAAGAAAAAATAAATTATTATTTCCAGCTTTGACCATGCCAATGACACCATCACTACCCTGGAGCATTAGCATTTCATTTTCATTTAAGGGTATCATACACATTATATTTCGATCATTTTGCAGCTTCCACATTTTGAGAATGACAAGTTGGACACATAATCTTTTTACCCATTCCCTGGAAACTATTACCGCAGTCCTTACATTTATAATCTTTAGCGTCCAGAGCATCTGCTACATCTACACTAAAAGCATCACCTACACTACACATGTGATTTTTCACCTCCAAAAATGGTCATGATTATATATGTTCCATTGGAAAGATAATATATTAAACCTTTCCTGATTTTTAGATGTCTTGAGAAGTAAGGTAATTACATCGGATTTTGAAATTTTATACTAACCACGATATATATGTGTAATGAAATAATATTGAATAACAGAATCTGAATAATATAAAATAGGAAGTGCCAGCAAATGCCCTCAAAAAGTTCTATAATTTTAACAAGTGCATTATTTTGTCTAATATTTTTTCTCACATTATCAACAGTATCAGCTTATCCTGAAATGGCAGAAAATGGTAACGCTGCAGACAGTAGCAATAGTATGGAAGGAAATCCGACCTATTCATATGGAACAGATATCGTCATGATCCAGCATCTGATCGAAATTGATCAGGTATCATATGAAGGTTACATAAAAATTGCCGAAACTCTTGTTCTAATTAATGCCGGGACTGAAAACTATACAGGACCTATCTTTGCCTGGATACCGGATGAAGCTTTCGATGTAAATGTAGGACTACTGGAAATGGTTATGGGTGGCCAAATAAATCTAATTGAATACTCTATGGAAGGAAATGTGGTGAGTTGGGATGGTACAGTTCCAGCAGGACCAAACATTCCTAACATGTATCGTTTGGAATATAAGGTACCTAAAGTATCCACAGATACAATTACTGTTACAAAGAAACTGAAATATCCCACGCTGGTAAATTATGATTATATACCACCTCAAAGCATGCCTGCTCTGGTGATCAAAGTGATGAAATCCGATGAGATGGAAACCAGTTTCACAAATGGAGCAGGTAGTAAAATTGAAACTGATTCTGTTGAAATCCTGGAAGATTCCATTACATATAATTGGGCACCACCTCTATTTGAAGAAATCACTATTAAATCGGACAAACCTGGTGCCGCAAGTTCTGATATTACCCTTTATTTGTTAATTGCTTTAGTTATTATTATAATAATTGGATATCCATTTTTGAGAGGGAAAAGTACTGCACTCAAGAACTTCGAAGAAAAATTGGCTGCTGTTATTCCCAAAAAACAGGATGATGGGATATATTTGGATAAGGAAGATGATGAAGATGAATCTGAAGACGATGAGTATGTAGATGAATAGGATAGCGGAAGAATTGGAAAAAATCTGATTAATTCTTATAAAAACAGGGATAATAAAATGGCCAGAGAGAAATGGAGTTCACGAACCGGATTTTTACTTGCAGGTATCGGCTCTGCAGTGGGTCTGGGCAATGTGTGGAGATTCCCCTACATTGTTGGCCAGAATGGTGGGGGAGCTTTTCTGATCCCATATATTATTGCGATCTTTGTACTGGGCTTGCCTCTGATGATCCTGGAATTCTCAGTTGGCAGGGAATTCAAAGGTTCAGTGGTCTCATCCATGAAGAAAATCAAAGGTCATCTCAGGTGGGTGGGAATCATTGTGGTAATAGTTACAATAATAGTATTGAGTTATTACCTGGTGGTTACAGGCTGGACTATTAGTTATCTTATACTTACATTACTGGGGAAAAATATCATCTTTGATGAGTTCACTCTGACATATTATTCACCCATTTTTTTCATTGCGGTAACAATTATAACATCCTACATTGTAAGGAAGGGAATAAAGGGCGGTATCGAAAAAACAAGTACGATAATGGTTCCGGCTCTCGGAATTCTAATGATGGCGATGGTAATCTACGCTCTCACTCTTCCCAATGCCTTTCAAGGCATTTCATTTTACCTCACACCTGATTTTTCAAGACTTTCTGATTATTCTGTCTGGGCTGCAGCTTTTGGGCAGGCGTTCTTTTCACTTTCAGTGGGTTCTGGGATATTGTTGACTTACGGGAGCTATCTTGATGAAAAGATCAGTATTCCCAATAATTCAATAATTATCACAGTTTCAGACCTGTTCATATCCTTCGTCAGCGGCCTGGTGGTATTCTCCATTGTATTTTCCTTCGGCTTCGAACCCGCGGCAGGACCAAAACTTGCCTTCTCTACTATTCCGCTTATCTTTGATAAGGTGCCTTATGGATTCCTGCTGGAAGCTGTATTTTTCCTCCTGCTGTTCTTCGCTGCATTGACCTCTGCCATCTCCATGATGGAGGTTGGGGTTTCCACCCTGGTGGACGAATTGAAAATGACCAGACATAAAGCCACATCCCTTTTGACATTGGTCATCCTGGTGCTGGGATTCCCTGCAGCTTTGAGCTATTCAGGGATGAAGCTTACAGTGTTCAATACTCCTGTTTTCGATCTGATGGATACATTATTCGGATCCATCGGCCTCATGGTTACAGCATTGCTCATTTCAGTCTCAGTCACCTGGTTCATGGACAACAAAGTCATGAAGGACCAGATGGAAAGGAACACACACTGGAATGCCAGTAAAATTGTATTTGTGCTGGTAAAATATGTAATTCCCATTATTCTTATATATGTATTGGCCGTGAGAATCAAATTTTACCTGAACCTGTGAAATGGTTTACTTTCAAAAAATGGTCACGCCACTGACTGGCTGACCCATAATGAAACATATATATAAATATCATTACAACAGATTTTATTTGGTGATTTTATGGGTGTTAAAGAAAGTTTAGAATCAACTCTGTTAGTAATAGTCGCATCTCTATTACTGATAATAGTAACGATAATATACTTCGGAATAACTTTATGGGTTGTGAAGATTGGCAGCAATCTTTTCTTCGGTACCGGATTGGACGCGAATTTTGCAGTGCTGGCAGCAGCAATTCTGTCCGCAAGCGGTGTTCTGGGAGGAGCATTTAAAGAATAATATTTGAATAAAGTTATATATTTTGTGTTTATTTTTTTTAATTAATACATATGCAAAGGCAGCGGTACAAAGAAAAAAGCAACCCCAATCCTCATTTTATCCAGACCCGCTTTCCTTCCAGCATAAACACGATCATGGAACCTATCTTGCATGTGATATCCCCGATCCTCTCAAGATAACGGGCTACAAACAGCAGGTCAGTGGCATCATCGATAGTAGTTGTGTCATTAATCATAAAATTGAGCAATTCAGTGTATAGCTGCTGGTACAGAGCATCGATTACATCATCCAGCGGTTCAAGCTGGTCAGTAAGTCTGACATCCTGATTTTGTATGGCAAGAATGTCAAGTTCGATCATCTTCCAGATATTTTCTGACATTCTTGGTATATCAACCAATGGTTTCAGTAACGGTTTGTGTGCAGATTTCTTAGTGATCCTTGCTATCTTCTCAGCATAATCACATATCCGTTCAAAAGAATCAGATATCTTCATCATCGAGGATATAAACCTCAGATCCCTGGCTACCGGCTGCTGTGTGGCAGTCAACATCATACCGCGATCGCTGATTTCAATATTGAGAACATCGCTCTTTTCTTCCAGTTCGATAACCCTGGCTACCATCTCAACATCCTGGTTCCTGAGGGAATCCACTGATAAACTGACAGCATCCCTGGTGAGCTTGGCCATTTTAATAACATCTGTTTCCAGACGATCCATTTCCATTTGGAATACCTTTCTGACCATTATCCAAATCTCCCTGTGATATAATCTTCCGTACGTTTATCCTTAGGATATTCAAACAGATCTTTTGTTTCACTATATTCGATAAGTTCTCCCAGCAGAAAATATGCGGTATAATCGCTGACCCTTGCTGCCTGCATCATATTATGAGTTACTATGATAACTGTATAATCCTGTTTCAATTCGATCATCAGGTCTTCTATCTTGGCAGTAGAAATAGGGTCAAGAGCTGAGCACGGTTCATCCATGAGAATTATTTCCGGCTTTACCGCCATGGCCCTGGCAATGCACAACCTCTGCTGCTGCCCGCCGCTCAAACCCATTGCCGAAGAATGGAGTCTATCCTCGATCTCATCCCATAAAGCTGCGGATTTTACCGTTTCTTCCACGATGGCATCCAGTTCGGACTTATCCTTTATCCCATGTATCTTTGGTCCATAGGCAATGTTCTCATAAATGGATTTAGGGAACGGATTGGGTTTTTGGAATACCATTCCCACTTTTTTCCTCAGTCCCACCACGTCCACATCAGATGAATATATGTCCTGGCCGTTATAGAATACACTTCCCGTTGTCCTGGAAATTGGAATTACTTCGTTCATCCGGTTCAATGCTCGCAGGAACGTGGATTTACCGCAGCCTGACGGTCCGATAATCGCAGTGATCTTATGTTTGGCGATCTTCAGGTCAACATTTTTTATAGCTTGCGTGGAGCCGAACCAGATGTCCAAACCAGAGCTTTGTAGTATTATTTCTTCATTTTCCAGCATCTACCAGTCCTTCCTTTTCCTGTACCTGTATCTAACAAACAGGGCAATGAATGTCATGGAAAATATCAACGCTACCAGCACAAGTGCCGTCCCTGCCGCATATGCCTGGGCCTGGGGGTGAACGTGCTGGGTGGCAAGTATGAACATATGATACGGCAGGACCATGAACTTATCAAAGGGAGAATTAGGCAGTCCCCGCATATAAAAGGTTGCCCCAACCACGATAATGGGTGCGGTTTCACCCATGGCCCGGGCCAGTCCGATAATAGAACCTGTGATCATGCCCGATGCTGCGTATGGCAGCACATTTGTGCGTACGGCCTGCCATCTGCTGGCACCCAGGGCATATGCACCTTCCCGAAATGACCGGGGAACTGTCTTCAGGGATTCTTCACTGGCAGTGATCACCCAGGGGATGGTCATACCTGAGAGGGTAAGGGAGGCTGCAATAATGGATGTCCCAAAATTCAGCATCTGGACAAATACTGCGAACCCAAATATCCCATAGATGATGGAAGGCACTCCTGCCAGATTTCTAATGGCCAGCCTGATCATCCTGATCAGGAACGAATGCCCTGCATATTCATTTAGATAGACGGCACAGGATACTCCCACAGGAATACTGAACACTGCCACACCCACTCCCAGATAAAAGGTTCCCACGATGGCAGGATAGATCCCACCGGCTGTAATATCGCTGTTCACCCACATTTCTGTGAGAAAACGAAAACTTATGACTCCCAACCCCATGTGGATCACATAGAGCAGTACTATTACAATGATCCCCAGGCTGACAAGGCCGGTGAGCCTGAAAAGGTTGAAATACAGTTTCTGCTTAATGTGGGGTTTCACATCTTCCCCTCCTGCCTGTGTAAATAAATGTCTGCTGCAAAGTTCACAGCAAAGGTCATGATAAAGAGCACCAGACCCACAGCATACAGCGCCTGGTAATGCAGGTCTCCTACGACCACTTCCTTGATCTCAATGGCAATAGTGGCAGTCATTGGACGGACAGGGTCAAAAAAACCGGTAGGAAAAGCCCTTGCATTCCCTGCCACCATAAGCACTACCATGGTCTCACCCACCACGCGCCCCAGTCCCAGCATAACAGCAGCTAAGATACCTGACATGGCTGACGGTACCACCACGTTTCGGATGGTCTGCCAATTGTTGGCACCAAGAGCCAGGCTGGCATCAGTATAGCCTTTTGGTACCGAGGTTATGGCATCCTCTGATATGCTTATGATGGTGGGAAGAGCCATTATGGCTACCAGTATGGATGCTGTGAATGCATTCAGTCCGCTGCTCAGTCCGAACACATTTGCAACTGCCGGGGCAAGTACTAACAAACCCAGCATCCCCAGCACCACACTGGGGAGGGCTGCGATCATCTCTATGGCAGGCTTTAACAGTTCTCTGACCGAAGGTGATGCGATCTGTGCAATATATATGGCACACGCCACACCAAGGGGTACGGCAATGATGAGGGAGAACACGGCAATATAAAGGGTTCCGACCACCAGCGACAGAATGCCCCAGCTGGGCTGTACATAGGATGTTGGGTTCCAGTCTGTACTGAAAAAGAACTCGAAAAGGGAGATGTGAGTAAATGCCTGCAGACCAATGACTGCAAGAAATATAAAAATACCCAGGACTAAAGCTATGGTGGATATGCCGTTTATTGCAAAAAACCATGCAATGAGTTTGTCAGTCAATTTCTTTTTGAACATAATGAACATCTCCAGTTGCATAAATTCCCAAAACATCTTTCGGCGAATAACGCACTGCCAATACTCTTATTAGAGACTTTTTATTATTTTCTGATAATGGCCAATATAGGTCAATTTAA
>JACUTQ010000044.1 GCA_014859725.1 Methanosarcinales archaeon
TTCTTAGAAGAGGGAGAGCGAGTAATCGCTCTTTCTTATTCGGCTCTAATCCGTGTCATCTGTGTTCTATTTAAACTAAATTGGTTAATCATAAAAAATCATTGGTTCTTTGGAAAACGATACGTATCGAGCCAGTCAAACTCCTTAACCGATGACTAATGAAGTGCGCTTTGATGAGGAGATCAAGATTGTTGAAGGAAGTTGTTCATAAACAAAAAAAGTGCGAGTCCGAAGAGGGGATTTATTACAAACAACCCCTATCGTCAAAAATTAAACATTTTAATCCAGCAACCATTTTCACAAAGCCACGAACCTAACACACCTGCCGCCGTGCCTTTCAATAGTTCCGTTGTCGTTCAGGATTATGTTGCATTCGCTTGGATTGAAAGGTCAATCGGTCACTGTTGGGCAAAAGTGCCTCATTGACATTTGGTTTTTCAACGTCGGTTAAAACGTGAGGTTTTTGCGCCTCCAAATAATCATGAATTTCATACAGTTTTTCATCACCCAAAACGGTTTCGATGAGGATATTGTTGAGCTGTTCAATATTTTTCACGATCGGTGATTCTAGATCAATGCTGTAATATGCAGCATTAGCCCTTTTCTCTGAGTTCAGAATACCCCATTTAACAAACTTTTTTGCGATTCGGGTGGCAGTTACTCTTGAAACTCCTACTTCTTCTGCCAATTCAGTAATATTGAAATCCATTCCGTCCAGCAGTAAGAGGTATTCAAGCATTCTCAATTCACAATTGTTTCCCAACAAGCCTTCAAAAGGTTTCATTTATTATCACTCCAACAACCATTTCCACAAAGCCACAAACCTAACACTCTTATCACCATGCATTTCAACAGTCTCCACATCATCCGTGATTATCGTGCCCTCACTTAATTCGAACTCATCCATAGCTTCAAGCAAACCTGCAACCTCGCGCTTTCTGTTTTGCTCTGTCAGGGAATAGCAGACCTGTATGGCTTGTGTAACTTCTTCCCCCCTCTTTGTCACAAAGTCGCACTCATTCTTGCCTCTGAAATAATAAACATCCCCATCTGCTCTGTATAATTTCAGGAATACCGTGTTCTCATAAAGTTTGCCTAAGTCTTCACTGAACTTGAAGCTCACAGTATTGCGTAGTCCCTGGTCGATGGCATAGACCTTGCGTGGATTTACTTCCTGTTCCTTGAGTGAATATGAAAATCTCTTCACGAAAAAGATCATATAAGCATTGCTGAGATGATCGGAATACCTCTCAACACTGTTCGGGCTTATTCCTGTGAAGTTTGCTATTTTCCGAAAAGATGCAGGAGCTCCGACATTGGTCAAATAGTATTTCGCAAGACTTCGTAATTTATCAATTTTTGTGACCTTGTGCCGCTCAGCGATGTCCCGGATGATCACATCATTAAAATATTCGCGCAGGATATCGGTTTTGCCGTCCAGCAGGACAACAAGGGGGAATCCGCCGGATGAAAGATAGTTTCGCATCATCTGCCTGATCTTCAACTTATTTGTCACAATATCCAGCTTTGTCTCCAATTTCAGGTCGTTGAATTCCAGAAACTCCCTGAACGTCAGCGGAAACACATGGATATCAACATGCCTGCCTGTAAGTGCAGTGCCAAGTTCCTTGCTTAGTAACTTTGCAGACGAGCCAGATACGAAGATGTTTGCGCTCCCCTTCTCATGCAGTGCGCGCACAAAACGCTCCCAGCCTTCAATGTGCTGGATCTCATCAAGGAATAGATTGGGAGTTATGGTTGGCTGTACGATCTCCAGATATGCATCAAATGCATCAATTAGAAACTCAACCGACAACTCGTCAATGAATTTTGGCTCTTCAAAATTCAAATAAAGGAAATTCCTTTTGTCCTCTCCTTTATCGATCATTCTTTTAATATATTGTTTCATCAGGGTAGATTTCCCTGACCGCCTGACTCCAGTTATAACAACAACCTGTTTTGTTGTTATCATTTCTTCAAATTGATGAAGATACCATTCCCTCAAGATCCCACAGTCAGGAGTATGTGACCAGAAGTTCCATTCGTCAAGGATCTCGATTATTTTTTCTTTTTCCATATTGTTGGTTATGTGTCATATATTTAAAAGTCAATCGGTCGCTTTTGTCTAATATTGACCTATGGACATAATCACTTTTGCCTAATATAGACTGATGTACATAGTCACTTTAGTCAACAGTAACTTTTTGATGATGAGACAATCCGCCTGCGGCGGTCACGTTGGTTTTAGTTTTAAGTTGAAAATAAAAAAAAAGAAAAAGGATGATTATATCACCCTTTATCTTCCAAATTGTCCAGACATTTTATGTTGGCCAAATCCGCCAAGCATGCCAAGCTGTTCTCTAAGCTCTTCTACTGTTTCGTAATCTCCATCCTGCTTTGCCTGATGAAGCTGAACAAGTAATTCAAAGTCGTCCTCATTCTGGATCTTTGATAGCATTGGCCAGTTCTCTGCTGCTACCTTAAAGGCTTCATAGTCTCCAGCCTCTATAGCCTGTATCTTGGCCTCTCTTAGCTCTCGCATTTCAGCCCTTGCTGTATGCTTTGCTACACGCTCATTGAAGTTTTCCTCTGTCAATCTGTCTGACATCACTGCTTTCCAGGCATCGTAGTCTTTTGCTTCAATGGCATTCACCACATCTTCCCTGCTTTCAGGATCCATTCCAAAGAAATTTCCTCTGAAAGCTGATGCTGCTCCTATTGAAAACACAAGCACCATCACTGCCAGGACACTCAATATACTAATTTTATTCAATTTTATCACCTCAAATTACTATATTATCAGAACATCTTTATAAGCAAAAAGAAGGTAAAATGTACACTTTACGTCCACTTTTATTATTTATGTTCAGGAAGAATAGTAGTATATATGCCACCGTTTCATCTGATCGATCCCACCAGATTGGTTGTAGAGCTTTCCTACACACTTATTGTTGTATTTCTTTGCTTTACCATTTATTATAAAACCAAAGAAATCTATGATCTGACAAATCATGAAGGGATAAATTATTTTAGATTAACCTTCCTTTTTTTCGGATTTGCTTATATTTCCAGATTCATATTTGTTTTAATAAAATTGATGGGAGTAACATTTGATCTTGATTTTCCAAGATATATGTTCGGAAATTTTCCTCTGGTTCTTATCGGATACTTCAGCACAATGGCAATTCTTTCATTGACATATAGCATACTCTGGAAGAAGCTGCAGATCAAACATATTTTTTTAATATTTAATGTCATTGCACTTCTGATATCCGGTATTGCATTTTTTTCGAGATCTTCGTCTATTTTAACACTGGCACAGGCAGTATTGCTCATTTTTACATCAATAATCATAGCTTACTATATCATAAGCAAATCTGGAAAGATCTCCCGGCTTTATATGTTATATATTTTATTTTTCCTGTTCTGGATAGTCAATCTAATCGCATTGGGTCCAAGAAGATTTATTCCATTTGAAATTCAGACAGTATTTCAGATTATATCGGTTGTAGTGATTGGAATAATCTATCGTAGGGTGGCTAAATGGACCAGATAAAGCGTAAAAGGGATCGCTTGGAAGTGATTTATGATATATTGAAGATTATCAGACATCACAATAATTCCATAAAGCCTACACCTCTATTAAGATATTCAAATTTATCATCACAAAGTTTTTCTGAATATTTAAATGAATTATTGGAAAAAGGTTTACTCAAAGAGATTATTGATGAGAAGGGAAAGAAGTTCTTAACTTTGACTGATAAAGGTTTCAAATATCTTGAAAAATATAAATTGATCTTAGGTTTCATTGAAGAATTTGAATTATGATTATTTTCTAATTGAGCATTATTGACGTCCGAGGTTGTGACAACAAAAAACAGTCTTTTAATTTGGCCATAGATATGTTAACCAAAACTCCAAATCAAAAAATCTTCACACTAAAAGTATACATATTTTTACACATCTTAAATTGCTTACTTTTGACTGCTCTTAAATGACCAAGATTATAAATACAAATAAATTATACCTACACTTAACAGTTAGCTTATCAAAATTACATGTCGAGCGGGGATAACTCGTTTATATGCGCTTATTTTAGGTTAATTGATTGAATAATCAGAGGAATTTATTGCATACACAACAAGATGAAAATGCTTCCAACAGGTGCGTTTCACGATGTCACAATCGAGGACATTACCATATAGGAGATTTAATAGCCCATATCCAGGGTTTGTGGTTTTTTAAGCCAGGCACGAAAGTTGGAGATCGGTTAATAGTAAGATTGAAGAGTCATGCGTAAATTCGCAATTACAGTCCTGGCTTAAAATTGCATAAAACAACAAAATAAAGGAGATAAAATATGAACGATAGAAGAGGCGGCGGCGGCGGTTTCCGTGGCGGAAGAGGCGGTAGTGGCGGTAGTGGCGATAGAGGTGGCTTCAGACCAAGTGGTCCACGTGAAATGCATAAAGCAACTTGCGCAGACTGTGGTGAAGAAACTGAAGTGCCTTTTGCACCCGATCCAGATAGACCGGTGTACTGCAGAGATTGCTACCAAAGTCATAAACCAAAGAGATTTTAATTCGAAACTTTATATAAATAAAGTTTACCTGTGCGTTTAAATTAGGATACTTCTAATTAAAACGCCATATTTTTTATTTTTTACTAATTAGAATTTATTAAACTGTCAAATAGTTTTTCCTTACAAAATAGAAGACATTCTCAAAAAGAAAGAAGTTCGAAGTTTCAAACTTAGGTAACAACTAAACCATTTCACATTAAATAGAGGATCAAATGGAAAAAATAAGCAGCCCCAAATTCAGCAAACCCATTTACACATGCGGTGATGGCCTTAGATTTGCCACTCCCGAGATCGTGGCACGATACAGGGCCGGAAGATTACACACCAGTATACTGGCCGATATAAGCTGCGGGATCGGGGGCCAGACCATTTTTTTTGCCAGGGAATGCCAGAAGGTCTATGGGGTGGACATTGCGGGGGATAAATTACAATGTGCACAAAAGAACGACAGCCTGTACAATTTCGGTAATATCACCTTTATCGAAGGGAATGCCCTTTCAACTCAAATCGTAGAACAGGTGACTGATGCTGATATAATCTTCAGCGACCCGGCCAGGCCTGCTGCTGAAACCGTAAGGCAGACAGACAGTCTGAGGCCAGGTATACCTATGGTGCTGGATGTCTACAAGGATATTACTGATAAATTCGCCTTTGAAGCACCCCCCCAGATGCCTCCCGAACGCATAGATTTCGATTGCGAGCGGGAATATATCAGTGTGGATGGGAAATTAAACAGACTTACCCTCTATTTAGGGCCGTTAAAACAGTGTGAGCGCTCGGCAGTGGTGCTGGAGGAGACTGCATTCCATAAATTAGAATCAGAGGACAAATCACAATTACCTGAAATCGCAGAAATTGATGAACCAAAGACGTACGCTTTTGAGCCAGATCCAGCGGTTGTGAAGGCTGGATTGTTGGGGGAGCTGGTTCTGGAATTGAAACAACCTTTAGAAATGGTACAAATTGATGCAAAACGAAAATTATTAACTTCAGATATTCTTATTGACTCACCGTTTTTCAAGAACACTTTTCAACTTATCGGGAAAGTCCCTTATGACTGCAGGCAGATCAATAGTTTTCTACAAGGGACTGATATCGGGATTGCTGTCATACGCTTCAATATTGCACCTGAAAAATATTGGGACATAAGAAATAAGATCGAAAAAGACCTTACTGGAGGGAAAACAGCCCATTTATTTAAAATATCACGTTCTATTTACCTATTTGAAAACCTTAGAACATCATAAGACAGGAAAATATTTGAAAGAAGTAGACATATAAAGAGAGAAAAGTTATAGGTAAAGTAAATCAGCTTCCTAATAGGAGGAGTCCATGGTATCTTTTGATCAGGAACAATTAACCTTATTTGCAATTGAAATTCTTGTTTTTTTTCTTATCATACTAATAACTGCAATAATAGCTACTATCTCAAAAGTATTGATCAATAAAGCCACACAATCAAGTTCACAATTTCTTGCAACCCGTATCAAACGGTACGTTATTCTCCTTATTTGGGCTATAGGAATTATTTTTGCCATAAGTCAGGTTGGCATATCCACTGACATCCTCATCCTGCTGCTGGCGGTGGCGGGTATCGGTTTTATAGCTTCTGCGTATCCTATTCTCCAGAACATTATATCCTACTCCTTTTTCAACCTGCAGTATAAGGTAGAGGATGTAATATCTATTAACGAGCACCGGGGGAAGGTTATAGAGATCACTGATATTAATACAGTACTGTTGGACGACAATGGTGATCTGGTCTCTGTTCCCAATGTGCTGTTCGTAAAAGGGACATGGACGAAACATCAAATATCTGGATATGAATTTACCTTACCATTGGTCATTAAAAAAGACATTGATGTGGTAGATTTCGAAAAAGCGATACTGGAATCCTTACAGGAATGGAAGAATTACTTCAAAAAAGCACCCAATATCGTTACAACCCACATAGGGGAGAAGACAACCGAACTCTCACTCATCCTGAATTTGAAGGATCCTGCAAAAAAAAGCCTGGTAACTGCGGAGATCAACCAAGTAATCGACAGGTTAATATCTGAGTTCACTGAAAAAGCCGTAAACTCCCAAAAAGAGTCCAAGATCAAGGAAATAAAGGACATCGGTAAATGACTGACCAGATAGAACTCAGCCGTGAGATGGGAGTGCTCAGCGCCACCATGATCGGTGTCGGTGCCATGATAGGGGCGGGCATATTCGTCCTTACAGGCATAGCTGCCGGAGAGGCGGGGCCGGGTTTGTTGCTGGTATTTTTCTTAAACGGTGTTGTAACTACCTTTACTGCCATGACATATGCTGAGCTGAGCTCAGCAATTCCAGAGGCCGGAGGCGGGTATCTCTGGGTCAAACATGCCCTGCCCAGCATCAACGGCTTTCTAAGTGGCTGGATGAGCTGGTTCGCCCACGCAGTGGCCGGCAGCCTGTATGCCCTGGGATTCGGGGCATATTTCGGTTTGCTGCTGGATGCTTATAATATTTCAATTTTTGGGCTTTCCGAAGGTAACCTCATCAAATTCCTGGCTGTAGTTATTGCATTGATATTCATCTATATCAACTATATGGGTGCTTCTGAAACAGGAGCCATAGCCAATATAATAGGTATTATCAAGATCGCTATTCTGGGTATATTTATTGTTTCAGGGCTGCACACCATGTACTACCGCCCCGAATTCTATGCAAATTTCGATCCGTTCCTGCCAAACGGATTCGGCGGTGTGTTCGCTGCAATGGGTCTCACGTTCATCGCTTTTGAAGGTTACGAGGTCATTGCCCAGACCGCAGAAGAGATCAAGAACCCGAAGAAGAATCTTCCCAGAGCTATCTTTATTTCGCTCATCGTGGTCATTCCCATCTACCTGCTTGTTGCATTCGTTGCATTGGGGGCCATGGATACTGATATTCCTACCTGGCAGTACCTTGGCCAGTACCAGGAACTGGGCCTGGTGGAAGCAGCCCGCCAGTTCATGCCCTTTGGGACATTCTTATTGCTGGTGGGAGGGCTTGTTTCCACCATGTCGGCCCTGAATGCTACCACCTTTTCATCCACCAGGGTTTCCTTTGCCATGGGTCGGGATCACAACCTGCTCGGTATCTTCAAAAGGATCCATCCTGTGAAGCGGACGCCCTATACTGCCCTTTTCATCTCTGGAGCGCTGATCATTGTCATGGCCCTGAGCCTTCCCATCGAGGATGTCGCCAGCGCTTCGGCAGTAATGTTCCTGCTTCTGTTCCTGCAGGTCAACCTGGCAGTTATCGTGATACGCAGGAAATACGGAAAAGAACTGGAATACGGGTACAAGATCCCGTTCTTCCCGATCATTCCAATTCTTGGTATAATTACCCAGCTGTTTTTGGCACTGTACATGTTCAGTTACAGCCCTGTTGGATGGTATGCTATAATAATATGGATCTCTATCGGTTTTATGGTCTATTTTGGCTATTCAGTGAAAAAAGAAAAGATCGAAAAGGGGAAGATCGCCCGTCAGGTATCCCCGGGCGAGTACCGCGTGGTGGTTGCCATGTCTAACCTCAAGAATGTGGAACCGCTCATCACAATGGGTGCGGGGCTGGCAAAAGCCCGGAACAGCGAGGTGGTGGCCTTATATATCATCGGTGTCCCCCACCAGACCTTCCTTGAAACGGGAAGTCAATTTATTGAGAACTCGAAGCCCATTTTCGAGAAGGCGGTCTCTACCGGGGAAAAGGTCGGTGTTCGGGTCTTAAAGAAAACCGTTGTGTCCCATTCCCATGACATCCCGGAAGCAATCCTGGACGTGGTAAGAACAGGAAAGAGCAATATTATCCTTTTAGGGGGTACAGACCGTGTATTCAAAGGCAAGATCAAACAGAGTATTCCCCAGATCGTGATGAGGAACGCTGATTGTGACGTGGGGATATTTTTCCCCAGGGAATTTAAGGAGATAAAGAAAATCCTGGTGCCGGTAGGTCAGGGAGAGCATGCATACCGCATCGGGATAGCTGATAATCTTGCAAATTTCTTTGATGCGGAAATGACTCTTTTTACTGTAGTCAAGGATGAAAGCCTTGTCGGATCAGCACAAAAAATGCAGCAAAAAACGGCTGGTTTATTCGAAAGAGAATTTGACACCCGGATAGAAGTATCAAGGTCAGTTGAAGAAGCCATCTTAAACAAAGCAACCGACTATGACCTCATAATAATGGGCCCGTCAACAGAGTGGATCATGCATGATGTTCTATTCGGCTCCCTTCCAGATAAGATCATCAAGAAATCAAAGTGCAGTGTATTGATCATCAAACAACCAAAACAGCACGCTGAATCCTGGATCGAGATGATGATCGACAGGATTAGAAGATGGTAAGTGGTTCAAACCTTTTGAGAAACCGTAACTCCGCAAAATTTAACCCATAGGTATCATATCTTCGAATAATACATACATATCTTCAGCTCTCTTGGGAGCTTTAGCAAAATAATCTCGTCCACCTTTTTCCACAATTTTCTGCATCTTTGAGAGTTCAAAGAATGCTTCATTAACTGAGATCTTGTGGTTCAGTCCCTTTTCCCTCAACCGTTTAAGGACTCCAAAATAGATTCTCAAAGCGAGGAATGCAACAAAGAAATATCCTCTCACTCCTTCATCTGCTTGTAAATAAGTCTTATCAGCTTCTAGTTCATTTTTCATAAAATCAAATGCAAGTTCAACTTCTTCCCTTCCCTTGTAAAGTTCAAAAATCTCAATAACAGATTTTTCTTTAAGGTTTGAAACTAATCCTATTATCCCAGCTCTTCTCTTTTTGACCTCATATTCCTCCTGACTTATAGTTCCTTCAATCAGCTTTTTCAATAATGCACCTTCTTGTTCACCTTTCAATCGAGGATCTTCAAAACATAAAAGTGATCCATGTGGGTTATCGAGTTTAGTGCCCCTGATCGGTCTTTTTAGATAAAGAAATTGTTCATTCCAGGGAATATTTTCAATACCAAGATACTTCGAATCTTTTTTAAGGGGAACAATATAGCTTATGTTTTCAGCATCTAAATCATCAAGAAGTTTATAGGATGAAAAACCTCTATCAAATATAAAACCAAAATCTCTTGCAGGCAATCGCTTCACAAATTCTCTTATAGTTTTGATATCTTTCATTGAACCATGGAACACATCAATGCCAACCGGTAGGTTTTCCGTTTTTGAAAATGCCATAATTACACCAAGTTGTTCCAGAAATTTATGATGGGCATTGTATCCCTTTTCAGCCATCTTTATGTTTTCAGAATATGTGAAGATCGCTGTTAGATCATAAAGAATTAGATCATTTTTTTGTATAAGTTTGGAAAATAAGTTGTACCAATCGGAGACATTAGTACCAATTTGATGAAGAAGGGAAGATGTGTGATTGGGTGAAAGATTCACTTCAATTTCGCGTGAAAGATACATCTTTGACCATTGAGATGGCAACAGTCTCAGAGGTTTTGGATCGATAGCTTTTAAGATGGCCATAGCAATTATATCCTGACCATAAGGTACAATTTCAAACAGGATTTTCTCAACATCTTCAATTAAAGTGTGAGCTAGAGCGACGTTCCCATATTCAAAAATTTCTCTGTATGATTGTTTTATGCGCTTTCTTTTTCCTTTTTCTCTGAATTGTCCGTCAATGGTGATTTTACCAATATAGTTAGTAATCTTACGGGTTGTTTTCTTTTTTGCATCCCATTCGCTGGTTGCTTGATAAATGTAGAAATGACCGTTGATATTTTTTAATTCGATATAAAAGTCGTACTGTTTCCGAAGTTTTTCAAAGGCATTTTCAACTTTCTGAGGTACGTTTGACATGATAATCATATGGGTTATTTGATATGGGTTATATTAATGCATTCGTATATATAGCTTACGCTTATAAATTAGAAATTTTATAGAAAAATTAACCAAGTAAGTTGACTTATTAGCCCCATTGAAATAAAATAATCGACACCTATAGAGCTTTTAGTTAATATTGTTACAAATGAATGGAGTAATTAATGGAGTTATCTATGGGTTAAAAAAATGAGGAGTTAAGGGAGAAAAGAGGATTAATACCAGTGCAATTAGCAGTAATGTCCACAGCATAATGGCCATCTTTGTTGCTTTTATGGCCCTGTCAGCTTCCCATAACTTTCTGGGCTGAATTCCCTGAATCCAGAAGGTCATAACCCCTGCCAGGTTAATACAGATCAAATTTACCAGCACCAACATTCCGGCTCCAGTTGCCAATACCCAGTTCCCTGAACCCAGCATCATGCCGAAAACCACCAGAGGTGGAAGCAGTGCCACCGCCACCATCACGCCGATTAGAGCACTGGAAACCCCGGTGGTAATTGATAATGCTGCTGCACTGCCAGCGGCCAGGGCCATAATGATATCGCCCAGACTCACCCTTGTCCTGGATATGATCTGGGGAATATCAGGATCAAATTTTAACAGATAGCCAATAACGGCAGCAAAAGAAAGGACGGCAAGAATTCCGGCAGTATTTGCTTTTAAGGCACTGCGGGCAAGATCGACATCACCCAGGGTGGTGGCAAGGGACAGGGCCAGGTTGGGACCCAGCAGGGGTGCTATGACCATGGCGCCTATAATGACTGCCACATTGTCCTGCAATATGCCAACTGCCGCTACCACGGAAGATAGCAGGGCAAGAATGACAAAGATCTTTGATAATTTGATGGTGGCATCAATATCAGCATACAGTTCCACGCGGCTGATCCTGGATTTTTTTTGCTTTGTTTTCTGTTCAGGTTGGGCTTCTTCTCCCTCATGTCTCTCTTCCTTGGATGGGGCTGGCCTTGGTAAGGATGCTTCCACCTGAATCAGGAATATGCGGTACCCTTCCACCCGGGAAATATGTTTTTCCAGCAGGTCCAGCACTTCTTCAGTCTCTTCCGTGGGTAGCAGTATCTTGATGTTGACCAGGTCCTTTGAGAACCTTTCCTGCCACATATCCAGGAACTTGCGATCCTTTAATGCCTGTTGTACACGATATTCATCTTTTGGAGGGATAAATATCTCAATCAACCGGAGTGCCATAATTATATGATTATCTGAAAATCAAATAGTTCTATGTATTTGTCTTCTCCCTATTGGATCTCTTTCTTGGAAAGCTCGTTTGCAAACCAGACTGTTCTTTGTGGGAATGCGATCTCAATTCCATTCTCTTCCAGGGTCTTTTTGATGATCCAGAGCATTTCGGTCTTGACACTATACCAATCAGTAACAGGTGCCCAAATCCTGACTATAATATTGACCGCATTATCACCCAGGGTATCGACGAACACTGAGGGTGTTGGATTTTTCAAAGCAAAAGGATTTTCTGATATCAGGTTCTCAATTATATCAATTGCCTGGTCAGCATCGTCCTCATATCGGATCCCGACTACATATTCGAACCGCCTGGCCACATTGGCCACGTAATTGGTGATGGTAGTGGTGAACACCTTTTCATTTGGTATTCTGACATACAGCCCATCATAGGTCCTGATGATAGTGGAGATAATACTGATATCTTCCACAGTCCCCGAATTTCCATCTATGTTCACCAGGTTTCCCACTTTTATGGGCCTCTCGATCATGAGGAAAAGTCCAGATATCAGATTACCCACTATACTCTGACTTGCAAAACCTATTACCAGACCGAACACACTCCCGGCCACGAGTATACTGGATTCCTGTACGTTGAGGGTGGGAAGCACAAAGAACAATATAGCAATAATAATGATCGAGTACGATATGACCTTCAGGACGATCTCCAGGTGGTCCTTGCTCATCTTCTCCCTGAACGATCGCCTGAAATAGAATGTTGCCAACTTGCTGACAAAAAATGCTAATATAATAGTTACGACAACTATAACAAATCTGAAGATCGGGCTTTCATAGGCCTGTATGAACGGAGTCATTTCAGTAAGGTTCATAACCCCTCCCCCATCAGGAATTTCGGACCCAGTACCGATACCTTTCTAGCATTATAGAGTTCAATTGATTTTGTCATACCAGCTTTGAGTGGTGCATTGCTGAAAACCGTTTCTGCCATTTGATCGCCTAAGATCTTCATTTTAGCCTTCATGGATACCAGGGAATGGCTGTAATAGATCCTCATATCATAGGCATTAAACACGGCTTTGGATACTTCGACCCAGCGTGTCGTGGTATTCTCGATTTTGACTTCCATGACACCTTCCATAATTGGATTTGTTTCCGGTATCTTAGAATACACACTGCTGTTCCAGTATTTGCAGATAACTCCGCTGGCCGGGTCGCCATATAATGTGAACTTCTGATTGACAAGGGTCAACACGTCAAGTATCTCAAAATTTTTGTTGTTGGAGATAAAAACGCCTATTTCGATAGGGAATTTGATGTAGATGATCTTCGATGTACCAGGTCCTATAACTATGGATTTATCGAACTCAACTAGCAAAAATGAAGTAATCTCTTTTGGTCGGTTCAGGGGTTCAATAGGATTGAGTAGTACTTTGCCTGTATCGAACAAGAGTGTTTTTTCTTCAGTCCCATAAAAGGCTTTCCTTTTATAGGTATATAGGTTATCTTCTTTCTCAACAGACAATGAGATCCCCTCATGTTCAATGTTAAAAGGGATATCATATGAGCCAAACATTCAATTGAAAAGGGGTGGGTGGGAATTTAACAGTTTTGGTAATTCAATCAGGATCATCTTTCTTTGGGGTCATCTGGTGTGTTGGCAACGATACTTTAATGCACTTCTGGATAAATACTTAGTAAGAATGGTATTCGAATCACTTTTTGCTGATAATATTAACGTTTTTATCGAGAGGATCGGATACGTTATTATAATTATTTTCACGGCTTCATTTACTGCAAAAACCATCGCAACAATAATATCACGGATCGGAAAAAAATCCGGTCTTCCCGCTAACGTCACAAGATGGATTAACAAGATCATTACTTATTTTATTGGATTTATAGGTCTGGTGTTGATACTTGACGTTTTTCATTTGAATATTAACACATTTTTAGCCAGTTTTGGGATTGTGGGATTGATAATCGGTCTGAGTTCCCAGGCGATCATATCAAACTTTATTGCAGGTATCCCTGTTATGCTTGAGAAGCCGTTCTACAGAGGAGATATTATCGATATTTCAGGAGTTCAGGGAACTGTTGAGGATATCAGCATCAGGAGCACACGGATAAAAACAATGGATGGAAAAGTGATTACTGTCCCTAACTCCACATTAACCTCAAATTCGGTTATCAATTATTCAAAAGCAGGCAGGATCCAGGTGAGGATTCCGATTAGTTTTCCACCGGAAGCTGATCTTGAAAAAATCAAACAAATTATGATAGCAGCAGCAAAGGATATTGAAGGGATACGCCCGTATCACATAGAAGTACTGTCAACAGGAATGACGCTGAGCGGCCTCTCAAAGAATATAATTGTTGAGTATCGCTTCTGGATTGACCGATTTATTGAAAAAGACAGGATTTCGTCTCAAGTTCTGAGTAGAATCAAAGATGATTTCAAAAATGAACAAATTATTATGACATCAGTGTAACCGATCCTTTGTGTGCAACCAATAAAACTGGTGATGATTCCTCAATTGCTTTTACCACCTCAGGATCTCCACTAAATGTGGTTGTAAAAGCCTCTACCAGACCAATAGACGGATTTGAAGACCTGACTAACCATGGAATACTCGCACATATCGAGGAGAAACTTGAACATATATAAAAATACCAAACAACCACGGCTTTCTTTGCCAGATCTTACCTGCCGAGCATAGGATTTCGATCCTCATTGGATAAGGGGTTTGTGGAAGATAAAATAATCCTCCTCAGAATTATAACATCCCCTTCATTCCCGTTTAAACCCAATCCTGCAATTCCTTATCTATTGCTTTAATAGTTTTCAATATCAGTGTTCATATGCAAGCCGAATTACATCTTCATCAGATCGGCTGGGGACCTGTCTACGCAGGTGGTGGAAGTTTAGGAGTAGGCGCTTTCTCAAGCACAATCTCAAGCTGTACCTTTCCCTGACCCCGGAACAGTTCCAAACGGACCTTGTCACCCAATGCATGTTTATTCATCACCTTTATCAGGTCCCTCACATTATTGATTTCCACATTATCCAAACTGATTATGATG
>JACUTQ010000045.1 GCA_014859725.1 Methanosarcinales archaeon
TGGACAAAGAGCCTCAGGATATGGGATTGTCTGAATTTGAATATGCTTTTTACACTGCAATTGCTGATAATGACAGTGCAAGAGAATTGATGCAAAAAGAGGAGCTACGGGAATTAGCTGTTGTATTATTTGAGAAAGTCAAACAAAATGCATCAATAGACTGGACTATAAAAGAAAGTGTCCGGGCTAAATTAAAAGTAATTGTAAAACGGACATTAAGACAATATGGTTATCCGCCTGATATGGAAGCACTTGCTACAGAAACAGTGCTTAAGCAGGCGGAATTGATCGCAGATGAAATAACAAAGATGGGATGATTGATAAATTACAGGCATTGTGGTAAATATGATCAATGAAGAGAACGTAAACCAGGCAATTTATGAATATGCAAATGAAAAATATGGCAACCAGGCATATGAACAGTTCCGGCGATATGTTGATGAATTTCCCGAAAAAGACTGGGAACTGCCTGATGAAACCTGGGTTAACAATTTTCTTGCATGGCTTTTTTTTGAAAAAGTGCTTCCACAAACTGGCCTGACCATAGCAGAGGAATTTGCGGAAAATACACCTGAATTGAGTTCTGAAATGAAAGAGAATGTTCTAAATATGAAAAATATTATCCGCTCAAAATTTCTAGTTATTTCAAAAAAGGGTTCTTTTCTAAAGATCAGAGATGGAAAAAAAGGTAATGTATATAACGTAAAAATAATTACTGAAAATCCCATATTTCCCAACTCTGAGATAAATGGCAGAATTCATCAATTCAGCGATCATTACCGTTTTGCGGGTGTCTTTCAAATGTCTACATCTCCACTCATACTGGATCCGAGGGTTCTACTCGGTGCCTTTGAAAATGACAAACTTAAGAAAATTGAAAGCATTCCATTACGCCGGGTTTCTTCTCTAAAGTCAATACTTAATAAATATCCGGCTCATTGGATAGATTGGATGTGTATGCATTATGGCTTGAAAGGGGGGCTTAAAAAGGATAAAGTCCTGAGGATTGAGGATAAAATTGTAAATGACCTCCTCCAGATCGTCTTAAAATTACAGGATAAGTCTAAGGAAGCGCTAGCCCTTTGTATTGAGCAGGGCGGCGTTGTGAAATATGCTAAGCTTAAAAACTACGATGATGACATGGATTTCTTCTGGAAGGAGGAAAATCCCGTATCCACGATTGGCATGCTCAGGCAGAAAGGACTGATGGTTGTTGGAAAAATGGTCTTCGGTGACAGACAATTCAAGGTTGCGTTCATACCTGTTGAAATCCGTGAGGGATTAAAATCCGTGTTGTGCTCCAAAAACATTCATCCTTTGTAGCGTCTGAATAACTTCATCAAAGTTTCAATTCACTTTCCCCTGTCTTTGCGATTTTTTCCATGATAGTAATAAAATTCTCCTGTTCATCAAGGGTAAGAATACTTAATATTTTTTCGAAAATTTCTTTCTTATGATTTCGGTGAAGTATCACGAATTGGTTTCCTTTTTTTGTTAATACTACTTTTACAATACGTCTATCACCAGGATCACTTTCTCTTATTACAAGATTTTTATCCAGCAATCTATCAATAATTTTGGTAGCAGTACTAAACCCGATATCCAGATTCTTTGCCAACTGGCTCATAATTAATTCATTTTTTTGATAGATGGATTCCAGCGCAAGAATCTCAGGTTTACTCAGATTAAAACCATAAGACAGATCTTTCTCTGTCGCACAGAATTTACTGATCTGATCAAATACATCTAATATGCGTGTAATGTTATTCTGTGTAACTTTGATATTATTCACGATAATATGTATATAATTTCAAATTTATAAAGATTCCTATTTGTAATATTTTGCATATAAAATATTTCAAACTGGAAAGTTTATACATACATTTATGCTTATAGAGTTACACACTTGAGAACCTGGGTTGATGCTTTATAAAAAATATCTTTAAGAAAATAGGACTTTTTATCGAAAATAATCCTTTACCTATTATCCTATTAGCATTTCTGCTCATTATCGTATCAGTTCAGGGTGCTCAGCAGATCGAGATGGGATCTGGTACTGAAACATTTGTAGAAAAGAATTCAAAATTGTATCAGGATTATGACCACTTATATCTAAGGATATTCAGCACACAATCAATTGCAGTACTGGTAGAAGGAACTGATATTAAAAAACCTGAAGTAATAAAATCAATTGATCTACTGGAACAGCAGACCTTAAACATACCTGGTGTGATTGGAACAACCAGTGCAGCGTCTGTAATCAAGAATATCAACTTTCAAATGACAGGACGGCAGATAATTCCTGACACAAAAAATGAAATAACATCAATAGTTTCGAATAATACGTCTGAATTTGGAATGCTCATACCAGATGAATCACACACATTATTATTTATTGAGATGGCTGGAGATTTATCAGATCAAGAACTGATAGAAATTCTCCGTGAAACTGAAAATTCAGTTAAACTTTCAGATTTTCCACCTGGTTATTCAGTTATTGTGACAGGTGATCCAGCATTTATGGTCGCAATGAATGATGAAATGAATTCCAGTATGGCACCTCTTTTAATGATATCAGTTCTGCTGATGGCTGTAGTCCTTTATCTGGTGTTCAGGCATGTTAGATGGAAAATCCTGCCCTTACCGATTGTACTGCTTGGGATCATTTATACATTCGGTGCCATGGGTTTTTTGAAAATCCCACTCAGTATGGTTTCCATGTCTGCATTCCCCGTCTTAATAGGATTGGGGATAGATTATGCAATTCAGTTTCATAACAGGATAGAGGAGGAGCTTGAAAAAGGTGAGAATGAAGCAGAAGCTGTTATTGAGACAATTAAGCATACGGGTCCTGCAGTTCTTGTTGCTGTTACCATCACATCGCTGGGTTTCATTTCTCTATCTATTTCTTCAGTCCCAATGATCCAGGATTTTGGAAAATTACTGCTTATTGGAGTAATAATGTGTTTCCTGTCTTCCCTGTTTGTTGGAGTAACAGTGATATATGGTCTTGATAAACTTGTTAAGAAAAATAATAATAAAAATAATAAAGGGAACAAATCTGCTGATAATAAAAAATCAGTAAAGAACTCCAATAATAGCTCAAATTCAATAGAACTGTTTTTGGAGAGAATTACAACTTTAACAATTAAACACCCGGGAATTATACTCAGTATTGCCGTGCTTTTCTCACTCTCGGGATTTTATGTGGATTCTTTTGTGCCGATCCAGACCGATGTACAAACATTCGTACCACAGGATATGCCGGCACTGGTCGATCTGATGCATTTAGGCAGTATAATTGGTGGAACTGATACACTGAATCTTATTATAAAGGTTGATGATTCAGCAAATCCGGAAATACTTAAATGGATCGATGAATTCAGTGCCCATGAAGTCGAGAGAAGAGGACGCATCTATAGTGCATCCAGCATAGTACCGATATTAAAATCGATTAACGGGGGAAACATTCCCGACAACAATGATGATGTAGAACGATTATACCAGCAGATACCAGAAATGCAAAAAGACAGGTTCATCCATGGAAAAAATACAATGCTGCTTAATCTTGAAATCGGAAATGCCATTAACGATATTGGTCTCGTAGGAGTACAGGAATTAAACGGCATTATTCAGGATGATATTGCATGGATGCCCCCTCCTCCAGGCACTGAAGTTACAATTACAGGGCATTCTGTAGCCTTTTCAACAGTAATCAGCGCATTAACAACAGGTAGGATTGCAATGACTCTCCTGGGGCTTGTGATGGTATTTGGAGGGCTGTTAGTTATTTACCGGGATTATGTCAAAGCTCTTACTCCTGTTATTACCATGTTCATGGTAATCGGCTGGTCAGGAGGAATTATGTACTTTTCCGGATTGGAATATACTCCTATGACTGCAACTCTGGGCGCATTAATCCTGGGAGTCGGGTCAGAATATGCGGTATTGATGATGGAGCGTTATTTTGAAGAAAAAGAGAAAGGTGCCCATCCTGTAGATGCAATGCGTGAAGCAAGTTCGAAGATAGGAAAGGCAATAATTGCATCTGGTCTTACTACAATTTTCGGGTTTTCAGCTTTGATGGCTTCACCATTTTCTATGAATCGAAATTTCGGTATTGTAACTGTCATTGATGTTGCGCTGGCACTGTTTGCCACCTTCGTTGTTTTCCCCATAGTCTTGGTACTGCTTGATAAAAGGCGTGAGAATAAAAAAACCTTTAATCTTGAAAGCCACAAAAATGCGAAATTTATGGAAGTGAATGTTCAATGATCAGACTCGATTCAAGCCTGGACAATAAAAAAATATTTTTTAAATTAATAGTTGCATTTATTCTGTTTAGTGCAATTATTCTGAACATGTCGAATGTTTCAGCAAATGCTGAATTACTTAATCCGAACTATGCTTTTACAACCAACTACTATGATGGTTTTGGAGAACCAAACCTGTTTGCATCAGTTATTGGGGATCCGGAATTTGAGCGCGGTGAGACAGTCCGGTTAAAGATCATTCTCGTAAATAAAGGCGCACTAACTGGTTTTAAATACCGTACCAGTGTTGGGACTGATGAACTCAAACATTTGGCGTCATTAAAAGAACTGGAATATGAATCAATGCGTACAACTGCCCTTGGACTGGAAGCCCAATTGACATCAAATTCACCGTTTATTGATATTGAACCCGACACAAATGTTCAGACTATTGAATCCCTTATTCCAGGAGAATTGCCCGAAGATCCGTTGATATTTACTATGACTATATCAAATAATGCTCCATCTGGCATGTATTATCTCCAACTCCCTGTTTCTTATGAGTATCAAAACCAGGTGCTAATGACTACAAACGATGTGGTAAGGTTGGGTATCACTACTCTTGACCATACTGTACATTATACTACTGCCAACAAGACTCTGGTAATTCCTATTTTTATCCAGGAATCACCAAGGTTTGAGATCGCAAATGTTTCAGGGAATCTTGTACAAGGAAAAAGCCAGACAATTGAAGTGATATATAAAAATACAGGTGAAAAAATCGCTTATGATGCCATTGCCCGGATTGTAGCCATGCAGCCGTTAACAGTTAAACAACCTATAGTCAGGCTTGGGACAATTAAACCTGGTGAGAGCAAAACCTTATCTTTTGAAATATTTGCAGATTCAGGTGCAGTAACAAAGACATACGGTCTGGATAGTGAGATAAAATATCTTAATGATGATGATGAGATTGAAATTTCAGATAACCTGATGGTGAGTATACCTCTGGAAGAAGCGGAAAAAAAGCTTAGTGCTTTCATGCTGGCTATGGCAGGGGTGATCATTTTAGTGATCTATCTGATTGTTAATACTTTACGCAATTTAAAAAAATATGACTGATGAGACTAATTTAGAGGAAGAAATATGGATAAAAAAATTAATTTTACCAGAATAATTACCTTAATGGTCCTGGTGCCATTATTGTTACTTACGAATGCTCAGGCAGCTTTTCCTGAATATTTTGATATTAGTAAGAATTACTATACAGTTTATGGCAGTCCGGATGTAAGTGCATCAATACTTGGCGGTGCTGAGTTTTCCCGAGGCACTACTGTTACTATTAATATTAACCTCAATAACAAAGGTTTAATTACCGGATTCAGATCAGAACAAGAAGCAAATGATGAATTTGAGCAATCACTTCAGGAAACGGAAATGAGATATGAAGGACAAAAAACCACAGCAATTGGTATAGTCTCCACTCTTGTCTCCTTAAACCCTGCAATAAAAGTAAAATCCGGACCCCAGGAAGCAGGTACATTAGTGTCTGGCCAGCAAACGGAAGAACCTGTAAAGTTTACTATCGAAATTGCGAAAAATGCCCGGGCAGGCACATATCCACTTTTGTTAAATTTGATATATGGTTACCAGGAAAATGTCCAGATCGATGGCAGGAATACCACAGATATTGGTTTAACTGATCTTGAAGTTGGATTGTGGTATGAGATCAGGAGCCAGAATCTCACTTTACCAATAGTTATTAAACCACAAGCAGATTTTAGCATCATAAACGTAACAGGTAATTTGAAAGCCGGAAAAGAAGGTCTTCTATATGTTACTTATAAGAATATTGGAGAACTTCCTGTAAAGGATGCAACAGTCAGGATAAGTGTATCTGACCCATTTAGTACAACGGACGATCAGGCATTTATTGGTTTATTGGAACCTGGAGAGAGTTCTACAGCAATATTTAAATTGAAAGTTGATAGTACGGCCACATCCAAAATGTATGGCATAAATAGCGAAATCAAGTACGAAGATATTGATGGACATGAACAAATTACTGATAATATCAAGATATCAATTGAGACGTTACCAGCCGGATCAGCATCAGAAAATTTAATGAAATATGCTGGAATAATTATTGTGATCGGGTTTGCAATCATTCTGGTTTTTGGTATTCTGAAATATAAAAAGAAGTCAGGCAGTTAAATTCTGCCTGACTGGTGTCATTTTTTATTAAAAGCATCTTTCATTATCTTAATGGAACATAATTCTCCACACATGCTACAGGTGTCCAGGTCTTTACACCTGGAATGTATCTGAATAGCTTTCCGGGGATCAATAGCCATCTTAAATTGTTTCTCCCAATCAAGATTTGATCGTGCAATAGCCATCTCATGGTCAAGTTCCCTGGCTTTCCGGCGTTGACCTAATTTAATCAAATCAACAGCATGGGCTGCAATTTTTGTCACCACAGTACCCTCCCTGATGTCTTCCACATTTGGTAATGCAAGATGTTCCGAGGGAGTGGTCATACATAAAAAATCAGCCCCTGCAAGACCTGCAACTGCTCCCCCTATGGCTGCAGTGATATGGTCATAACCCGGAGCAATGTCTGTGATCAATGGACCCAGTAAATACAATGGTGCACCATCACAAATGTTCTTGATGGTTCTAACTGCAGGTTCGATCTCATTCAGAGGTACATGGCCTGGTCCCTCTACCATACTCTGGACGCCTGCATTTCTTGCTCTTTTAACCAGTTCACCGAGGGTGATTACTTCTTCGAACATTGATCTATCTGATGCATCTGCAATACAGCCCGGTCGCATCCCATCTCCCAGACTCAATGTTATATCATATTCTTTGACAATCTCCAACAAGTAATCAAATTCTGAATAAAAAGGATTCTCACTGCCATGATGTATCATCCATGCAGCCAGGAACGACCCGCCCCTGCTGACAATATCAAGTATTCTCCCATCCGATCGTAACAGGTCAATCGCTCTTAATGTAACACCGGTATGAATAGTAACAAAATCCACACCATCCTTGACATGCAGTCGGACTGCATTGAACATGTCATCTTTTGTCATGTCAAGTACAGAAGAATGTTCACTGGCTGCCTGGTAAATGGGAACTGTACCTATAGGAACATCGATCTCTTTTAATATTTGCCTTCTGACGCTGTTTATGTCTTTTCCGGTTGATAGGTCCATTACAGTGTCGGCCCCGTTGAGGACAGAAGTCTTAGCTTTTAACAACTCTTCTTCAACATTTCCATGTTCCCGGGAAGTGCCGATATTGGCGTTTACCTTAGTGGAAACACATTCTCCTACTGCTTTTGGGGATATATGTTCTCTTAATACATTTTTTGGTATTACAACCCTGCCTTTTGCGATTAGATTAGCAAGCTTATGAGGCTCGATTCCTTCGATCTCACTAACTTTTGAAATGGTCGAAGTTATATTTTCTTTTTTTGCAGATTCTATTAACGTATCCTTCATAGTAATATTTGTTTATACCCTTTTGATTCAGGATAAAAGTTTGCTATGTGAAATCTTTTAGGGATTATACAACAAAACAATTAAGTAAATCTTTAAGAACATATAAACTAACTAACTAAGATTATTGGAGGTCTTTCCATAGCCAAAGAAATAAATGAAATAGCATTGGATGAAGATATCATCCCAGAGACCAAACCAGACACAAAAACCAAGGCCATTTATGCGATCCTGGGTAGTGGGGGTATGGGAAATTCAGTTGCCAAAGAATTAGAAGAGCGTAATGTTGGCCTTATTTTTATTGAAAAAGATACCAGCAAAGCAGAAACATTGAAAGAGCAGGGTTTTGATGTGGAAATCGGCGATATCAGCCAACCTCAGACTATAAAAATGCTTGACATCCCCAATCTTGAAGTGGCATTCATTTTAAGTTCTGATGGTGAAGCAAATTTCCAGGCCTTGACTAATCTTAAGAAACTCAAACCTGATGTGTATACAGTTGCACGAGCTATTGATCAGGCAAATAAAGAGCGTCTTGAAGCAGCTGGGATCGACTCTGCAATATTGCTTAACAAGGCAACAGCTCATTTCATGGTCCAGTCTGTGGAAAGGGCCGCGACTCTGAAAAAGACAAAACAGCTCCAAAAAGTTATCAGGGAATTGGGCGATAAAGAATTAGCCATTGTATTACACAATAATCCTGACCCGGATGCAATCTCAGGAGCTATGGCATTAAAAGAGATAGCTAAAAGTGTTGGCGTTAAATCAGAAATATTATATCACGGAAGGATCGGACATCAGGAAAATAAAGCATTTGTCAATCTTCTGGGTATTGATATGGAACGAATGGACCAATACAATCTTTCAAGGTTTTCAAAGATTGCCCTTTTTGAATGTGCAATACCCGGAGTTAATAATCTACTGCATCCAGGTACAAAAATAGATATTGTGATCGACCACCACCCGGTAAATGTCTCAGAAGTAAAAGCCGATTATATTGATATCCAACCCAATATCGGGGCCAGTGCCACGATAATGACGATCTATTTAAAAGAATTGAATCTTGAGATAAGTAGTGAGCTGGCCACTGCATTATTATACGGTATCAGGGTTGACACTGATGAATTCAAGAAAAATACCACACAGGAAGATATAGCTGCTGCAGCGTTCTTGTATCCTATGGTAAACCATAATATCCTAAGCCAGATCGAGACACCATCCATGTCTACAGAGACCCTTGATGTGATGGGGCATGCGATCAAGAACAGGCAGGTAATCGGTAGCTATCTCATCTCTAATGTAGGCCTTGTCCGGGATAGGGATGCACTACCCCAGGCAGCAGATTATTTATTGAACCTGGAAGGTATTACCACAACCATTATATTCGGACTCTCAGAAGACACCATTCATATATCTGGCAGAAGTAAGGATGTCAGAGTAAATATTGGGGAGGTCATGCGTGAAGCATTTGGAGAGGAGTATGGTGGGGGACATACAACAGCTGCTGGTGGCCAGATACCTCTGGGGGTATTTAGCGGAACCAGGGATAAACAGACCTTAATGAAATTAGCTGAAGAAGCTGTGGTAAAAAAGCTATTTACCGTTATGGGTGTGGAAGAAAAGGAAGAATAGTGTTCTTCCTTTTTCCAATATATTTCTATCTTTCAAATAGCTGTTTTAACTGGATCTTTATTGCTTCTACTTTTGCAGCTATAACTTCCGTAGTCAATGTACCAGTATAAATACTGTATATTATAGCTATGGCAGCAAATAATGCAATTATACCAAATACTAAACCGGTTATGGAACCTTCGCCTGCTACTTTGAAAGTTCCTGTACGATCATTAAGCTCGACACGATATGTTCCTGGCTTTGATCTATTGACAGAGTATGAAAGTTTGACAGTTTCACCCCGGTCTAACAGCAATTCTTGCGTTTCTATTACTTCATTGTTGATTTTCAGAATTGCCGTGTCTGAATCCCGTATGGTTCCGAAATTTGCAGCTTCAGCTGTAATATTTACCATCTGGCCAGGCTGGACAAGTCTTGGTTCGATTGTCAAATTGGTAAAAACCAATTTTGCTGCCGGGTCAGTTACATCAATATCCTGGGAAGCGTCCTGATAACCTGATTTTGAAACTGATATTGTAAAGGTGCCGGGTTCTTCAGGAATATATGTAATATTACCGTTAGAGGGTGTTGTACCCAGGTCTATATTTCCGAATTTGACCGAAGCACCCCCGATCCCGACACCTTCGGATGTTATTGAAATGGAGATCTCTTCACCTTTATCAATCACAAGAGGAGCACTGATCTCGATGGTTTTAGGCTGGTGAAGGACTTCGATCACCTCACTTACACTTTCATAACCTGATTTTGAAGCATTGACTGTGATTGTGCCAGTTTCTGTTGGGGTATAGGTCAATTCACCATTGGAATCGGTAGAACCTATTTCAATATCACCAAATGTTATTGTAACATCTTCGATCTCATCGCCATCAGATGTAACAGTCATGGTTATCTCTTCATTCTGGAACACACTATCAGGTATTTCAAGTTCCATGTATTCCGGCTCTTCAACAATAACTTCCAGGAAGGGGTAGAACCTGACTGTCGAGCTGTTATCTGCTACTTTGATCTTGACATCGCCCATTATGTCTATGGTTTCACCCTTACTTAATGAAAATTTAGCATCGTTCTCCAACGTGATCTCATCATCATTAACATCGATAACTTCCATTTTTCCATAGGAATCACCATTTTTTACTGAAATAAAGTCTTCAGATATCTGGAATAGTCCGTCAATAAAAACCGAACTTGTTTCAAAACCGGTAAATACATTTTTGATATGTGCAATAATGATAGGAATATCTGTACCACCTACTTCCACATCATACACAAATGTTTCATCAGTCCCGAGAATATCTGTGGTTATTGCATCACCATCTTGATACACACCGATCATTACCAGATCGCCATCACGACTTATATCCTCGATCCTCAGACTGTACCCTTCCTGAAGTGTCAGAGGGTTCCCGAGACGGAGTGTGTATTTTTTATCCTCGTCGATGAGGATCTTGCCCAGCCTCTCTTCACCAATTAAACTCCTGTCACTGGAGATAAATGTAGAGGAACGGGTGTAACCTGCAAAATATTTCTCTCCCATGAAACCTATGGCCTGATAGGACTCCCAGCCATCTTCTTTATGTTCAAAATTGACAGATATTGGTTTTGTGGTATATTTCAGGTCTCCTGAATCGATACTCGTGTCATCTGTATCCTCTCGTTCAATACTCAGGGACTCTTTACCAAAACCAGTATCCATATCATACAGTAAACCTTCAAAGTTCAAAGGAGTCCATTCCGGATCCTCTTTTTCAGTCACAGTACCCCTGAGTTCGTATGTTCCTGGTTCGGATGTATCAACTACAGGTGCAAATCGCAGAGGCTTATCATCGCCGACTTCAATATTGATCTTTCCCATTAGATTAAAAGACTCGCCTTTGTGTTTACTAAGGGATATGGAATTCTCGTTTTTCATAACTATCTCATTTGAATCAACAGAATCAATTGTCATCAAACCGAATTTTTCACCATTATTAACGCTGGTAAATTCATCTGATATCTGGAATATGCCGTCGATTCTTATAGAACTGGTTTCCATCCCGGCAAAAACCGAATTAATATGAATGCCAATTATCGGTATGTCGTCCACTTTATAGACAAGCGTATCTCCGCCTTCTAAAATATCCTCCTCAACCTTAGAGTCGTCTTTAAACAATCCAACCAGGGCCTGGTTTCCCTGAACATCCAATTCCAGGATCCGGAACTCATAACCTTCTTCAAGAGTAAGAACATTTCCGGCTCTTAACATCTGGCTTTTATCATCATCGACCAATACTTTGCTAAGTTTATCTTCATCCATGAGGTTATCATTTGAATCCCCGATACTCCCTGATTTATACCCGGCAAAGTATCTTTCTGCCATGAATCCGATAACATAATATTCCCCGAATGTGCTTCTTTCAAATTTGACAGGTATTGGTTTAGCTGTATAAACAACATCATTCTTGCCCAATGACCAGTCAATATCGGTTATGGTAAGGGTTTCTCCCCCTTCGTCGCTATCCAGGTCATAGTAGAAACCACCAAAGGACCATGCATCCCATGTATATTCCCGGGATAAATTTTGTTTTTCATCCCAGATACGGTTGCCTGAATAAAATTCTGCAGGATTTACCGTCCATGTCCATGAGGTTGTATTAGTGGCCTTGGATGTAGTATTGGTGGCAGTTGCTTTTACAGTAAATGTTCCGGTTGAACTTTTCGATGTTGTGAATGATGCAGATGTTACTGGTGTGCTATTCGTGCCATTCATTTGCACGTTATTATCATCATTTATTGACCATACAACTTTACATGCTTGATTCAAATCAACTGAAAATGTTCTAGATTCTCCAATTAGATTCGAAGGATATGGTTCTTTAGAAGGTACAAATTTAGTAAAAATGATGGGTGTTGGAACTACTGACCACGTCCATTTATAACTATCATTTCCATATGAATTTTCAACAAATACGATGACATTATAATTATTTCCTATAACCGGTGAATTGTTAGTATATTGTAACTTACCCGCATTCTTTGAAGCTACGGGCTCTTCAACAGTCCCATTTATAAACCATGTTACATTAATTGCCTGATCTACATTTATACTAAATATTTGTGTTTTACCGATTTCAGAAGAGAATGTCTGAGCAGGAACAGGATTGGATAAATTTGGCCCAGGTTTCGCAGTTACTGTCCAGTCCCATTTATAAGATTTTGTATCACTGCCATTCGCTGCAATAACTGTTACATTATATGCCCCAACAGGTGTTGTATTATTTGAATAATCTGAATAAGTAGTATTGTTATCAGTTTTGGGCATTAGAATCCTGTCTACATACCATGTAAAATTCACAATTATATTAGTGGAAGCATTAAAGGTCTGGCTTTCACTGAAAGTAGAAGATGTAGATTGATTCGGCGATGTAGATGTAAAATCAGGTACTACAGCCTGAGCTGTCCCCAGCATAACCATGATCAATGAAATAAACAAAAATCTCAATATAATATTCTTAATCCCTCTCATAATATCATTACCTTGTTCTTATTTTATTAGATATCTTCATGCTTAAATATTTCACCATTCGTTCCTTTAAATTCCATATAAGCTCTATAGGCAGCGATGAGCAACCCAAGGAATATCGGTGCCATAAAAAACCCACCAATGCCTCCCACGAGACCACCGCCAATAAAAGCGATCATAACCAGCAGTGGATGAATACTTGACGTCCTTCCTATAATATATGGTTTTAAGAACAATTCGTTTGGTGCATATAAAATAATGCTGGAAACGATCAGGAACACCGCAGCATTCTCAAATCCAAATTCAAAATACCTGAATACAGCCATAGGCCCCAATACCATCCAGCCTGCAAATATCGGTATCAGACCTGCTAACAGCATAAGTGCTGACATCGCAGGTATGTGGGGAACATTGAAATAATAAAAAACTGCTATTGATAAAATTCCTGTTATCATGGCAGCGTAAATATTCCCAAGGAAAATACCTGCCAGAATATGATCAAGATGTTTCTTAAATGACTGGGCTATAGGTAATTTGTCTTTTGGGATGATATCCATCAAAGCATCAATGAACCTGAAACCATCTAATAATAGGAAAAAACAAACAAAGATAGAAATAATCACATTCAACAAGAACAATGCAACACTAATTCCAAATTGGGGGATCTTTGCCAACTGGGGGAGAAAAATTGAAGAAAGATTGAATAAAATATTTTGTATTTGATCGTATATCGGCTTTGGAACGTCCAGTTCATTAATATAAATTATTAATGAATTGAAATACCACTGGTTTTGTGCTAATAATATCAACTGGTTTACAATCTCCACCAGTCCTAAGCCAAGAATCATGATAAGTGGAGTGATTATGGTAAAAGTAGCTATGATCGATGATAAATAATTGCTCACCCCCTTTTTCTCGATCTCTCTTTTTAAGGGACGTGCAATATATGCAAAGACCAATCCCAGGATGATACCGTCCATGAGAGGGAGGATAATAAAAGTAAAAACAGTCAATATTATCAGAAAGATAAATAGAGCAATAATATTCCATTTATTTTCGATAAGGATTTTCATCCCGTCACTTTCTGGCATCCATCTCCTCCTTTGAAATTATTAGTTATCAGACTATTTATATAGATTGGCTAAATTTTTGAAAATGGTCAACGATAATGATAAGATAATGCGCGATATAATATTTAAACATGCCCATATATGGTCGGATTGAAATAATATTATGTAAAATCGTTTCTAAAAAGTTTTTATTTTTTTACTTGATATACAATTTTACCCACAATTTTGGTAATCTGATTCTAAGCTGATAATATATTTCATATCCTTGTATTTTGCAGGAGGCCGAATCCACACCTTTTTATCGCTTAATATTCATTTCAGA
>JACUTQ010000046.1 GCA_014859725.1 Methanosarcinales archaeon
CGGTTTGATGAGGAGAGGGTGGCGAAAGCCACTCTTTTACTCTACCGGGATGGCTAATTTATGCTCGGAAATAATAAAGCAATCTCAAGAAACTTATTAAATAGAAATGGGCTGAGAATAAAGTATTAAAATATTTAAATGGTGCCCTCTTTTTATACGAGCGAAGTGATTCAACCATGATAATCTATCTTACAAGTTATCACTATCCCAGAACGTGTTATTTGAGTCCACCACTTCCAGCAGACAGATAGTTAAGTAACACTATTAAAAGATAACCCATTCAAATCCCTTAGGCGGTAGATATCCTATCCCAGAATGCAGGCGGTCGAATATGGGCACAGAATTATTTCGTGAGGTTTTTCTGGCTGTTTAATGTGGAGTTCCCGGTGACATTATCGAACAGGTGTGATATATTATTATAAGTCCATGGGTATAATAACAAAAACAGCATCAATAACTATGATTTAATAACAAAGCAACACAATAAACGCTTAGGGTCAAAGCGATTTAATCTGTTTCGTTTTCCATATGCTTTATTTGCCCTGGGATGGGCAGGCTGTCCGACAATTATTAAATCCCTAATTCATCCTGGGTTTTATATCTGTGGACCCGCATAAAAGGCATTCTGTTGCATTCTTCTTTATGAAAGCTTTCATACATGACCTGCAATAGTATATGCCGCTATTTCGTTTCAAGACCTCAACATCCTCAGGCATGGCGGAGAAACTTATAGATGTGCTGCACATTTTCCTCACCTCCTTAATTAATCATGTTTATTAGTGTAGATATTTAAAGTCTTTGGTGAATTTAGTACAAACTCCAAACCCGCAGTAACTCTTTTTAATAACATATCCTGCATTCGATAGCACATCAATCATATCCTGTTCAGTCATTTGAATCGGTGAGGAAGTCCGATCAAATTTTACAGGTTTAGATTTTGTTTTTCCATTTTCCTGATACATTTCCCTGTTCATCAACAAATGATGCAATATACAGAGAACTTTCCTTGCTAATGCCACCGCTGCTTTCTTTGTTCCCTTCTTTACCTGTATTCTCAAAAAGAATCTTTTCAAAACCGAGTTCTTGGTTCTGGAAATGGCATGAGCGACTTGAACGAGCATCCGTCTCACATGTTTAGATCCTTGTTTCGTAATTCTACCAGTCACCAGCTTATTGGCAGATTGAGATACACTTGGTGTCAGTCCACACCAAGCAGCAAGCTTCTCACCGTTTTCATAAATGCAATACCTGGAATGGACATTGCAATTTCAACATCTTCTTTCCTTTTTTCGATCCTCTTCTGGATTTCTTCTATCAGTTCAAGGCAGTTTCGTATCAAGAGAATTTGTGCCGAATCAAGGCTATTTTTTATTGCATCTCTCAAATCCTGCTCTTTTTTCAAGACCTTTTTTGACTTGATTCCACTCAGGATTTCGTCTATGCTCCTTCCTTCAAGCAAACCATCAAGTATATGTCTTCCCGATTTTCCAAAGATATCTGACAGGATTGAAGATATCTTGATACACGATGATTCAAGTGCCTGATCTTCTTTGGGGAAAATTCTTGAAGGTTCTATCATTCCATTGAGACATAGTTCTGCGAGCCATTCGGAATCTCGTACATCCGTCTTCCTCCCGGGTGTATGCCTGATCTTGTAGGCATTGGCTACTATTACCTCGATTTTATCTTCCAATACTGTGTATATCGGAACCCAATAAACGCCTGTGGATTCAACAGCGACCTGTTCACAATTGTTCTTAACGACCCATTCCTTGAACATTATAATGTCATCAAGGTTCATCCCGAATCGTTCTGTAGTTTTGGTACCATCTCGGGAGAGAATCGTAGCTACGAGAAACTTTTTATGAATGTCTACTCCACAAACCTTATTTCTTTGTTTCTCCATACTTTATTCTCCTGATATGGGCAGGTGTATTCCCTTGTGAAGACTAATTAAAAGCAAGGAAAAGGAAATATATCGCTACCAATAATAGTATTATCCCCAGCAGCCAGTCGATCAGGACGCCTTTTTCTTCCAGCTTTGTGCGTATGGCTTTTCCTGCGGCTCCGCCAATGGAACTTATGATTACCAGGGGCAATACCATACCTGTTCCGAAAAGGAGAGATATAGTAATCCCGTAAGCCACAGACCCTGATACTGCGGCCACGGTAAGAACAGCAAAAAGCATCGGCGCAACCCTTCCCATAGTAATCGCGCCAAATGATAAACCGAGCAGGAAAGTTCCCAGCGGTGTGGTCGAGGGGGGTAGGCGCAGATTCCTGAATACTTTTTTCACTGGCATATGGTACGCGCCAAAGAACTGCAGCGCCATTAGAAAAAACACCAGGCTGCCCAGTACATAGGCTATTCGTTCATCAAAATGAACAACGCTTTTGCCAAGAAACGCAGCGATACCGCCCAGAGGCACTATGATAAGCAGTGTGCCAAGACCGAAAGGGAGGGTGAGCTGAAGCGCATCACGGAAATTTCGTTCGGCTTTATTATCACCTGTCACATAACCCATGAGGGCGAGGCACAGCACACTATTGCAGGGACATAGTCCTGCAAGGATGCCGAAAAAGAAAAATCCCCAGAAAGTAGGATCGAGAGCCATGTTAGTCCCGTATTATATCGATTTTTACTTCTTTAAATTTCTTTAATACCTGTGATCAGAGTGAGGATAAATGAACAAATGAACATTAAGAAAATGTCCAGGCTTACATTACCGATTAGAATGTCCATCTTCCATATTATATCTTCTTTCTTTAAAAATCTTCTACAAATGAATGATTTCAAATATGATATAGAGTAATCAAAGAACAGGGATTGACTATGATAGATTTTCCATTAAATAGTACTAACAAATAGTTATGTTTTTTTTTTATCGATAGTTTCATAATATTAATAACATATTAATATATAAGATGCTAAGATTACAAGAGAAGAATGGCTTAACTTAATGGCACGAAAATAGGATTTATAGATTTTTTTCTAAAATGTTTCAAACATTTGAAAATATTGGCTCAAATGTTTTTCTACCTCAAGAATATTCAAAAAATACCATGATTGTTACTTTTTCATTCTGACCATAAAGGCAACTATTAGAATAACAATTATGGTGACCATTGCATTCATTATTGTGTTTGTAGCAGCCGGTTCAGAAACTGTGGAATCGGATGAGGGAAAATCATCAGAATTCCCAGGGAATGTGGAATTTGTGATTTCTTCAATATTGCTAAATCCATCTCCATCAGAATCCAATTGCTCTATTTTTTCTATTGTCAGGATTGGATTATCACGATCAAAACCTGGAAAATTTCTCATTTCGGCTCCATAACTGTTCAAGCTTGCAGGAGGAGAAGCTGAATCCATGCATGTTTTGCATACATTCAATCTGGTGCCAGAATTATCGTAATGATATGTAAATTTGCCTAGCATCGCACGATTGGCCAAAGCAGGTGCCTGCAACATTAGGATGATTATAATAGCTAGTATGAATAGTGATTTAGTATTCATTACAACCCCTTATTCAAATAATCAGATATTTACTAATTTAGTATAAGTTCCCTTAACAATAAAACTTTCGGGTATTATGTCTGATCCAATATCCTGTAGGAATCGGTAAAACCTGGAAGGACAGGGTCAATGCATAGAAAATATTAAATCCCTGCAGACTTTGCAATATCATCGGCAACATCGGTCTTCTCCCAGGTGAAGTCCGGGTCGTTCCTGCCGAAATGACCATATGCTGCGGTCTTTGTGTAAATGGGACGCCTGAGATCAAGTGTCTCGATGATACCTTTTGGTGTAAGGTCGAAATGTTTCCTGACAAGTCCCACCATATCCCTGTCCTTCATCTTGCCAGTACCAAATGTATTGACCATAACAGCGGTGGGCTCTGGAATTCCAATAGCATATGCCAGTGATAATCCACAGCGATCTGCCAGTCCTGACGCTACGATGTTTTTAGCTACATATCTGGCCGCATAGGCAGCACTTCTGTCAACCTTGGTGCAATCCTTACCGCTAAAAGCACCACCGCCGTGTGGAACCAGCCCGCCATAAGTATCAACTACGATCTTACGCCCTGTCATTCCTGTATCACTCTGGGGTCCGCCTATTACGAACTTGCCTGTCGGATTGACATAATATTTGGTATTCTTATCCAGCAGTTCATTGTCAATTGTTTTCATCACAACCTCTTCAATGATCTCATTCCTGGCATCATCTGTAATTTTATGACCAGTACTGTCCAGTATCTCCTCAGTATGCTGGCTGCTGATAATGATCGAATCAACTCTCTGGGGCACTCCCATTTTATATTCAACAGTAGCCTGGCTCTTCCCGTCCGGACATAAATAAGGAAGAATATTCTTCTTTCTCACTTCAGCCAGTCTTTTAGCCATCCTGTGACCCTGCATGATGGGCAAGGGCATCAATTCCTCGGTCTCCCTACATGCATAACCGATCATCATCCCCTGGTCACCGGCGCCGCCTACATCCACGCCCTGTGCAATATCAGGTGATTGTTTACCAATCGCATTCAAAACACCGCATGTCTTATAATTGAAACCGTATTTTTCACTTGTATAACCGATGTCATTCAAGATACCACGAGCTATTGATGGGACATCAATATGAGCTTTTGTGGTGATCTCACCGCCGACTATCACAAATCCTACACTAATAAATGTCTCACATGCCACCCTGGCAGTTGGATCCTGTTCCATTATCGCATCAAGCACACCATCCGATATCTGATCGCAGACCTTATCAGGATGCCCCTCAGTAACTGATTCAGAAGTTAACAGGCTATATTCCATATTCGAAATCATGTTTTGTCACCTTATTTTATTTCAGAATTATTTTGACTATTTATAATGGTATCTGTATTATTCACAAACGTAAAACTGGTAATAATATACAGTTCATCCCTGATGATTGAGGATGTAAAAATTTAACAAATAAAATGGCTATTTCTCAACTCCCAACACACCATATATCTCATCCGGACTGTTCAAAATGGTAATATTCTCCATTTTGCCGAGTTTTTTCGTATTTTCAACATCAACTTCCCGCATTTTTAATTTCATCTCTCTTCCCAGGGGTGAATATGTGGTAACTGTCCCCAACTCCCTGTCCACAGGCAGGATATAGATTGGCGTATCCCCTTTAGCGGTCTGGGACACGGCATTAGTAACCAGGGTATCAGCTATTCCGTGGACTATTTTTGCCACCGTATTTGCAGTTGTGGGAGCTATTAATAAGGCATCATAATGGCCAACCTGCAACGGCCCGGCAATAAAAGGTGAATTGGGTCCTGCATCGGTCTTGAAATTGGGAAAATCCTTCTGGATGTTGTCCCACATCCGGTACCATTTCATAACAGTCTCACCCTCTTTGGATAAGAATACCATAAATTCATAATCAGTCCTGTGCTTTATGTCCACCAGAACATCGTATGTCTCTTTAATAAGGTCACCCGACCCTGTAATTCCCCATGCGATCCGTTTCATATTGCTCACCCTGAATTTCCTATAATAATCGAAGGAATGTTATCATATTAATTCTTAACGGCGTCTGGAAGATTCAAGAAGAGTCAAAGAACGTATCCATTCCCCTTTCGGCTCACGGCTAGTACCCACAACCAAACGCTTATATTCAGCCAGTTCTTCCACTATACCTCTGGCTTCCAATGTCTCTCCTTCCAGGATCTGCCCTGCATATGTATGGGTGAATGAAAGTACATATTCGATCTCGGGATGGGCCAACTTGTAGATGGAAGGGCTGTCAAATGCCAGTTGAGCATCAGTTACTAATCCCTGAATTGTTTTGCTGCCGATATCTTTCCCACGACCTACAGGTTCATTGATCTGATCCCAATCCCTCACAAATAGCAGGTCAAAATATGTATCCCCAACCATCCCTCGATTCCCTTTCCTTATCTCATGGAGTTTAAACTCATCAAACCCGATATCAGGTATTCGTTTGTGATAAATTCGCATCCACATATCTTCATCCAGGTGATGGATATTGCTTTTAGGATCCTCTTTTGCCTGAGTAATAATATCCCTGGCTTTGAACCAATCAGGACCATATACTACAAAGTCAATATCAGAACCGCTGTTTTGAACACCTGGTAGAAATGAACCCGTAATCCCCATTTTATCAAGGGGAATACCGCCTTTTAGCAAGGTTTCAGTTATCTCTTCAATACGCGGGTCGCTCAGGAAAATCTCGGCAAGCCTTTCGGGAGGGGTCAATACCTGCCTGATCTGATCCCATGGGATAATGTGAACATCTGTTACCCAATTGGATTTGTGGGTTCGCATATACTGGAAAGCGTCATCAAAATCATATTTTGTGAAATTTTGTGTGCCGTTCGTTCTCTGCCCATTCTCATCAGGAACGTATCGCAACACACCCCTTACTCCTTCAGGATGATGGTAATCAACACAAGAGAATATCAACCCATCTTTTGTGACAATGAAATCACGAAGCCGTACTTTGAAATGATTAGGACTTTTCATAGACCATATCTGTTGAATTTACCAGCCTTAAACATTATTATATTTAAGTAATAACCAACTATATTACAATTCATAATAACGTTTAGGACATTAAATGAAATCTACTGCCAAATTTTACGATTCAATTGACATCCAGCTACTATTCCTCGAACAGCTAAGAAATGTTCCCCCGGAAAAGATCGATGCCACCATATATAATCTGAGAGATTTTATTTTTAAGGAAGGCCAAAAGCAGAAGGTCATATATGGTATTGGAGAGGGCAGGAGTGCCCTGGCATTATATGATTTTATTCAACAGTTATTGCGATATGACCAGATTTTCCCTGCTACCCTGGACGATCCCATAAGGCGCTACTTTGACCCTGACAGAGATAATATGATCATAGCAGCATCCGGTTCAGGCACCACAGAAAGTGTGATAAATTATCTTGAAGATGCCCACCGTTTGGGTGCCAAAGAGATACTTATCACTGCAAAAAATGATTCTCCTGCTTATCAGAAAGTCATTTTAGATAATGGTTTTAGTTTCCTTATAGAAGATATACAACTGGAAAAACCCAGTAAACTGGCTGTCATGGGTTCTGAATTCGAACTGAAATTATGCACATTCTTAAACTGCATTTTACCTGCTCTTGATAGCGGAGGCAACCAGTTTTATTATAAGCAGATCGATAATTTTCTTAAGAATGCCAGGCTTTTAAAAGGAATCGACAAAGAGTATCTGCGGTCATGGATAGAGAAATTGTTGAACCGTAGAGGTCATTTTATAGTGGATGGGGTTGGACGTTCGGGATTCGTGGCAAAGGCATTTGGTATGCGCCTCACCCATCTTGGCCTTAACGTATATGTAAAAGGTGACGCTACCACCCCCAGTTTAATCAGGGGAGATGTATACATTCCAATAAGCGGTAGCGGTGATACCAGGGAGATTCTGGAGGGCATGAAGAAAGCCCGCAGTAAAGGTGTTGATATTTTCCCGATAACAGTGAATGAAAATTCAAAAATCGTGGAATACTTAACAGAATGGGGAAATGAAGAAAATATAATTTTCATACCTGTGGAAGCAGATGATATGAGTATTTTCTCTGACCAAAATCCCAGCAAGATCAGCACCTCAAAGATGAACCAGATACGTCCATCTTATTCTGAGATAAATTCTTATATTTTTACCAATGCTGTGATTGCTTCTGCCATTGACTTTTTAGGTGTTGAAGAGAAATATATGCAAAGAAAACACTGGTAGGTGTAGAGGATGGGAATTAAGCATACTATTAATAAACTTTTTGGGGGAGATGCTGATGGGGCAGCAACAAAAACCAGGCAGGTAGGCAGCTTATGGCATCATAAGCATGATAATCTGGACTGGCATTCTATGTCTATACCCCATCCGGTTTCGTCTGCTGATCAAGATCTTACTGAAAAGGAGGGGGCAGAAACCCCTAAAGAAATTTCACAGCCAAGAGACAAGGAAATTACGATATCCAAAAGAGATATCATCTGTAAGTTCGTGGTCCAGGGAAAGAAAAGGATTGGTGAGACCATATCCATTGATTCTGGATTATTGATTTTAAAAAGTGGGGGCGAAAATTTATCCATCCCTGTGGCTTCAATATTAGAAATTAGCAAAGAGGAAGTGAAAGTAGGAGAGTTTGATAGAGATAAGGCATTGGCACTTGGAGACGAGTGGATCCGTCGCACCACTGATAAGCTTAATTTCGATGAGAAAGGGATGCTCATCAAATGACTGAATATAAACAATGTATTGTTACCCGGGACGATCTTAAACTTACAAAGGGGAAACTGGCAGTCCAGGTGGCACATGCTGCTGTTACTGCATCTGATTTTGCTGATAAGAAAGAGCGAGAGGCCTGGATAAGGGATGGACAGAAGAAGGTGGTCCTGAAAGTAGCCACTGTAAAAGATCTTTTTGAATTAAAAGAGCAGGCACGCAGGGAAGGATTATCAACTGCCCTTGTTACCGATGCCGGGCTTACCCAGATACCACCGGGCACTATTACCGTATTGGGAATCGGGCCAGCACCTGTCGAGAAGCTGGATAAGGTTGTTGGCAAGTTGAAATTGCTTTAAACTTGAAAATATTTTTCTAGTACTAAGCGCGTGCACCTCCATGTGGATACCTGTCCAAAGACCAAAGAGGCGGACCGTTCCATTCTGAATAGGGGCCATGGGCCAGAAGCTCATCTGCCACGTATTTCAATCCTATTTGCTCCAGCCACTTGCGCGTCGGGATACCTGTCATGGGATCATAGCCATGCACTCTGTAATATTCCGTGAGCATTTCTTCATGCTTCTTAAGTTCCTCTTTACCTTGACGTGTCCCTTTAACATCAGGCTTCTGAGGCAGTCGATCATGCTTTTTCGTTATCCCCTGCCTGACGTTGAAAGCTCTTTCCTGGGTATATATCCTATCCGCTGCTTCCACAAGCCTGGTCTCATCAAAATCCAAACCAGTTGCAGCCGTCATCAGTTTTGCAAGGCCATTCCACAGCGGATACTTCCACACAAGCGGCACGGCACATGCCCAACTATTGACCGCTCCTTTGCAACGACCTATCGAATCAGTGAGTGTTGTAGCCCTTTCAGAGATGGTGAGTCCCTCTACAGGATTCTGGGACATCTGGGGGGGCAACAAACCTGTCTTTACAAGTAGTGGAAAAAGGTCCGGGTCGTTCTCACCATATGCCCAACTCCTTCCCCTCAGGTGATCTGCGCCTCTGGACGAGGTTGCATGTGCAAGGGAAAATAGTCCTGGAGGATGAACGCCACGGGAAAGACCTTTGACGTGATAACAATAATTCATTGCATTTTTTCCAATAATTTTTGCAAGACTATACTGACCTTCAGCCAATATATTACCAAAACCCTCCCTCATTGCAATTCGATGGATAAGTTCGATCTGGGAATCTGCATCATCCCAGTCAAGTGAAAGCCTGTCTGTGTCCTCTTTGGTGATGATACCACGGCTATAGAGTTCTTTTGCAAAGGAAATAGTATTCCCAAGACCAATAACGCACATTCCATACATATCAGAAAGGTTTTCCATTTCCATTATGACGATCGGGTCCTGGATACCACAGTTGGTACCCAGGCAGTCAATGCATTCAAACTCAAGGGCTGAACCGGTTTCATCGCAACGCCTGCAGCTTGGGATTCTATAGACATTCTTACACTTAACCGGACAAGCATAACAACCCGTTCTAGCTATTTCGTATTTCTTCCAGCCATCTGGCGTCAGATCATCCGGAATTTCATCGGCATCTAAATATTTCTCAAAATTCCTGTAACCCGGATGCCAGTACATCATTCCAATATGTGTGCCATAGACGGCAATTACCTTATGTTGCATATGGTCTTTTAAAAAGAAATCCATATCTTCGCCCGCCAGTTGCTTGAACTCATCTGGTCTTGCCAGTTTCACCTCTCCCGTGCCCCTGACAGCGATTGATTTTAGGTTTTTCGAGCCCCAAACGGCCCCACTTCCACGGGCAGCTGAAGCATACTTATCTACTATTGTGGATGCGAACCTAACAAGATTCTCTCCTGCTTGCCCTATACCTGCCACACTTATGTCTTTTCCATGCCTTTTTTGAAGTATGTGCGTTGTTTCCCAGGTTGTTTTTCCCCATAGATCCGAGGCGTTTTTCAATTCGATGTTCTCATTATCTATCCAGAGATACTTTGGGGAGCTTGCCCTTCCGGTTATTACTATCTGGTCATAACCCGCCCATTTCAGGAACGTCGCGAAAGATCCGCCAGCATTTCCATCGCCAAGGATGCCGCTGTAGGGCGAAAGAGCGCTAACCTCAAGTCGACTCGTAAGTCCCAGAGGAGTGCCTGAAAGGGGACCCGGAGCAAAGTCTCGTCCAACGGTTGTTTTGTGATCTCGTTCTTCGTGAGATCTATCCTTAGAATAGTCCCCCTCCATCCGTACATTTTATCCTCCTTTCAAAGATCAATAGATATATCTTAAATCACTATTAGACATTATATGTAATTGAATGTTATTCAGATCGTTAATTTGAGATACCAAGAAGTCAATTTTCAATTCCTCTGAATCAAGGAGCCAGGAAAATACCTGATTTACGACATCCAGGTTCTCTTTATATCTTATCCGGTCTTTATATCCCACAACATACAATGCAAGATAATTTCTAATGAAAGCTTCTGCAATGTTTTTTCCATTCATGGAACTCAAGCTGCCACAGCTCAGACTTATTATCACCCTTTTATTACTTTTTGATTTTATCTTTGCTATGTCATCAGCACCTATAGTACCAAAACCACTCCATGCCCCGGGTATTCCGTGACCAAAATAAATAATCAGGTCATGATCATTTTCTAACTCCTCCAGTACATCCTCTTTGTAGAATGCATCTGGATACATCTCCTTTACAGTCCAGCCTTTGCGGCGAAAAAGCCCACCCCAATATTTAAGCGGTTCCATGTATCTGGGGTGGTAATACGCAAGGAAAAGGATGTGCATACTAGAACGATGTCGCCTCGCTAAATTTGAATGTCCTGAAGGGCATCTGATCAGACGTCCATGCAATCAGTGTGACATCCTCCTGCGTTATCTCAATAGTCCATATACAATCCTCCCACCAGCCAGATGTGCCTGAATTTATGTAATACCTGTCCTGGTTCTGGCTGTCTTTCATAACTTTTGGCCCGTGGGTATGCCCGCAAATCATACTGACATTGTACTTACGCATCTGGTCAACCATGGGTTGCTCGGAAAACATGACCCCGTCTGAGATTTTAGGTTCCTCCACATTATTCATGCTATCGCTTATCCATTCGGCTTTTGTGAAAAACGGCGCAAGTGACCATCCCTCAATGCGTGCCCCATCCCCGAAAATAGATACAAGGGTATCGTTTAACTGGTCAATTGATTCACCCACGAAATTGCTTGCAAATTTTCCAAAGAAGTTATTTGCATCACAATTATAAGGGTCAAACTGCTGACCGTGCATAATGAGGATCTCAGCACCATTGCGCCTTATTATGGCATAGTCATAAACGTCTATGTTGGGGAAACCTTTGTTTTTCAGTTTGTTCACAGCCGTACTATTTGACCATACATCATCGTGGTTGCCGCGTATCTTTATGAATTGTCGCGGATTTTTGAACTTGTAGAACTCATCGGAAATGATAGCATAAACATCGCTATTGGAATCTATGATAGGAACAACCTTTTGCACGGGATTTTCCTCAATACTCAGATCATCGCAATACCAGAATTCCTCTGCATCGCCTACAGTGACGAGTGTCCAGCTATCATCCTGTGCATAATGGTTCAGCACGTTCTTGAAAAGTGTCTTATTCTTATGGAAATGCCCGAGTCCTGCGTCAATATCCTCGTTTGATTCCTTATGGACATCGCTTACGATAACGTATTTGTGGCTGGCATCCACTTCATGCAGGATGGCAAGTTTGTTTGAAAAAGTGTTCTTAAATCCTGCCAGGGTTTCAGGCCATTGCTTGTAATCTGTCTTATCCTCATCGACAAGGGAATTAAGAACAAAAAAAGCAATAGCTAAAAATACAATATTAGTAAGTGCCATGGCTATTACCAGTATAAGTTTTCCAACTGCCAGTATTGGAAGGATTACCTTTTCCGTGAACCAGTCTACAGCAGCTCGTGCCTTTTCTGCAAGCCAGCCTGCCAGATGCCTGAGCCAGTCGCCACCGATGGAAAATATCCATTCGACTATATCGAGGAATGTGTCGAAAACCGCGTCTGCTGCTTCAAGTACCCACGTGAAAACCTGGACTGACTTCTGGAGTGCCCATAGAAGGATATCAAATACCTTAACTCCTGTCTGTAAGAGCCAGATGGCAATTTCCTTGAAGATACTGATGCCCTGGGTCACGGCAAACTCAAGAATATCAATAAGCATCATCCCTATTTTCTTAAGTGTGTCATATACTTTCTCGATAAAATCCACGCCGAATTCTGCACCTGCTTTCAGGAAATCATATGCAGTTGCCCCCAGTTCTTTTAATGCCTCAAAAGATTTGGAAAGTAGGTTTTCGGGGTCTGTTATGATTGTTTTTACGATAGTAAAAAAGGTATTTCCCATCGCGATTAAGACCTGAAAACCCTTTTTCATGAGTTCAAAGCTTCTGCGAATACACCAGGCTACCAAGTCGCCAAGCGTCTTGCCGATCTCCAGTAGTTTTTCAAAGACCCCGCTTATTACTTCAACGGTCTTGCTTGCTGCCCATTTCAGGATATACCACACAGAATGCCCAAGGTCTATCAGGTGCCCGACCACTTCCTTTAAGGTATTTATCGCCAGGTCAGCAGCCGATTTGAGTATGTCTTTAATCCTTGTACCGATATCTATAAGGATTTTTATCCCGTCTTTTAAAAAATCAACAGCATTATCATAGAGCCATTTAATAATATCCAGAACATCCTTTCCGGCAGCGACAATCGCCTTGAAGACTTTGGTAACGAATTTCACTCCTTTATCCAATATATCTATCAGGAAATCCGCGATATCTTTTCCGGCATCTATCAGCGCTTCTATAATATTATTTATTCGTCTCTGTGCATAATCGATGATATCATCTACAATTTCACCAAAAGACTTGCCTGCTTCTACCACCGCCTCCACGACAGTTGATATTGCCTCACCGATTGCCTTACCAGCATCAACAATTCCATCCCACAGGTCACCCCAGAAACCGTCGTATTCGGGATTGATGTTCCCCTTCCTTTTTTCTTCAATGTATATTTCGGAAATATTGGCAAGCCATTTCGTGATGGTTTTCATTTTGCCGCCGACATCGAAATAGTCCTTGAAAAACGGCTTTGCGTCTTTGGTTGTCATTAATGAAAGGCTTGTGACCATCTCAAGATCGTTCCTGGATTCCTTATATGATCTGACAACCTCCCAACGTAATTCTGGTTGTTCTTTTTGCCTGACAGACATAAGGATCTGGTGCCGGTCTTTGAAACTGGGTACTGCTTTCAGTAGCCCTTTTACTATCATCCTGCCGTTATAATGACCCCTGGAAAAACCAGCAGATAGAACATCCTGGTAGTTCTCAGGAGAAACATCCAATTTTATCAAATCATTCGAAATTGAAGAAATATTCTTAACTTTTATCATCTTTACTGATGAGGCAATTTCGTTCATGATAACCATCCAGACAATTTATGAAATCTTTATGAATATAATCTTTTCCTAATAATGATTCATAAATCTAAATTTAGAACTACTTTTCTAAACTCCCAAATGACTGGTAGGCCTCTAAGCTTGCTACAATTGGATGTTATCAGATGGTAAAGTTACTGTCACTCCAGATGAAGATAATCGAAAAAAGGCCAAGCTTCGCGATGGTAAATGTTTGATTTTTACTAATGATTTTTAAAAAAGTGCAACTGAGATTATCTCTATGTATTTCGAAAAAGATGTGATCGAAAAGATTTTCAATTGTTTAAAAAAATGGCTAGACCTTCAACCAGTCAGGCATTTTGAGGAAGGATCGGTTAATGCTTATGTTTTCATTTATTATCTTGCATAACTGGTATTGGCATTGTATAAACACCATCTGGGCATCTCTAGCTGGGAAGGAGTGCAAGATAGTCTGGATGAAATGGGAAGGATCAGAAAAACAACCATTGATTTTGGAGTATAGCAGATTAATAAAATCAATGTTCTCACAAAGGAGCAGAAGGAGATTATTGAAAAGTTGGGGTTTGAAAGTTGGGTGGTTTAG